>JAUXCW010000081.1 GCA_030618705.1 Gammaproteobacteria bacterium
CTCATTCTTCGACAGGATACTGGAGATATAGGCGCGCTTTTTCCGTCGCTCGGGCAGGATATACTCCGGAAAATGTGCCAGCACCTGGGCAAAATCACTACTCTCAAAAGCTCCCCCTGTGCGGGTGATTTTAGCACCGAGCAGGGTATAGAACATCGCCATCATAAGGTTGAGCATCAGGAACTCCATTGAGTGTTTGTCGAGCTTGATCAAGCGCTCATCTACCTGGATATCGATGCAGTCAGGCTCCAGTAGGCGATAAACGGCGGCCAACTTTTTGCCGCTGTATTTTCGGTCGTCCAGCGCCTGCTACAGGGCGATCAGCAAGGCGTTGAAACCGGCGTTATTGATTAGCTCGGTATTCGCTCCCCGCTCTCTCAGTTCCCTGATCAAGGCTTCGTTACCGAGGCGGCTGGCAATCATCAGCGGGGTCTGGTTGAAGATATTGCGGAAATCGATTCCATACTGATCGGTTTGCCGTAGCACTGCGCCAGGGTGTTTCAAGTCATAGGGCAGGTAGTGTTTTTTGTTCAACAGCTGCCGCCCCTTCTCCGGATTTTTAGCCGGGGAAAAACCGGATTTGATCAGTGCATTCAAACGCGGTTGATCCCGGTAGACCAGGGCATATTCAAACAGAGTGATCTTCGCTTTTTTGTTGTTCTCCTCAATCGCCTTGTGATGGAGCTGCGCCAGTGGCTCACCGTGCAATACTTGCCAGGGCACGGATTTCTGCTTCAGAATCTGACTGCGGATATTCTCCGCCTGCTCCTGTTTGCCCTGCAGCTCCAGCCGTTGTGCCTCCAGGCGCCACTCATCCAGGCTGGAGTCCTGTTTCTCCAATTGCAGACCTTCCCTGGAGGGACGAAGATCGAGCAGGTCGAACAGCCGTTGCCTGGTGGTGCGTTCTATAAGGTAGATATTGCGTACCGCACGGGTGATTGCCACATACAGTGCATTGATGTGAAACTTATATATCTCAAGGGATTTATCGCTCTTATCCCGGGTTCTGCCGTAGCGGAGCCCCCGCTGAAGATCGTCATGTTCCACGCCACGGGTAATCTCTCGAAAGCGTTGCTCCTCCCCCGAGGTAAAGTTATAGAGCACGATATTTTCATACTCCAGGCCCTTGGCCTCCTGCACTGAGAACACCAGAGGCGTGCCGAAGCAGCTGCCGGCGGCCGCTTTATCCTCCGGGTGCATGACAATAACTGCAAAGCGGGTTGAGTGGCGGGTCTTGCGGTCGAGCTCGGCTCTCATGCCCTCCTCATCTTGCAGCAGAATCACTTCCCCGCTGTTGTGGGCGTTACTCTCCACCAGATAGTTGCTCTCCTTATCAATAGAGCCGAATCGGGCGCTCTTGATCTTCAAAAGCCTGTTGGCCACCTCGGTCACCTGGGGCGAGTTGCGATAATTGGTGTTGAGAATGCGGATCAGATCCGCTTGCGGCGTCGAGCCCTCCTGTCGGTAGAAAAAGCTCTTGATTTTGGACCAGGAAAAAAAGTTGGGGTGTACGATCTGGTTTGAATCACCGCACAGAATAAAACCGGCGGGATCACGCAAGGACTTGAGGATAAGCTGCATCTGGATGTTGGTAAGATCCTGCACCTCATCCACTACGATGAAATCATATATCGGCGTCACTTTCGCCAGATACTCATAGCTGAGTATATTGGCGTCGTAATACCCCTGTTCATTCATTGTCGCCAGGTATTGGGTAAACAGATCATAGACCCGCCCCCGCTCCTCAAGGGTGAAGATAGATTGCTTTATTCCCAGCCCCAGATACTCCTCGCGCCCGAGCCAGGGCGAGTCGGTGGCGGGGCCGGTAATGACGCCTTTGAATTCCTCGAACAGTTGATGGGCATCTTTAAGGCCGCTGGCCGCGCGGCGACGGGAAAACCAGAGCGAGAACTCCTTGAATTGCATCTCCCTCCCTGCGGGCACATGGATGCTCTCGAGATACTCCTGAAAAGAAAGAAAATCGATCTGCTGGTCGTCGTTGGCATAATTGGCGGCGTAGTAGAGATCTCTTGAATTATGTACCAGGTAGGGAGAGCGAGTGACGTACAGAATATCACCGACCGCCTCTTTCATCTTCTCCAGGGTCAGGGCCGTCTTGCCGCTACCCGCCGAACCGATGACAATCAGTGGTGGCGCAAGGGCGTAGATTTCAGTTTGAGCCTGGTCAAAAGAGATAATCTTATCCAGCATGTTGAATGTGGGATTATCGGGATTGACGTAAATCAGGGGCTCCTGCACTGCCTCGTCCAGGGACTCCAGGGTGGGGATCCTGGTCTCGTCCACGGTCGCGCCACGATTGAGAAAGCGGGACTTTTCGTAGGCATGTTGTTTAATGCACTCGACTACCAGGGCATAGGATTCCCCCTGGTAGCGGTAAATCGAAAACAAAAGGCGGTTACTGCGATCCAGCCGTGCGCGATAGAGGTTGTCCCCCACCTTCTTGACCTCGGCCGAGCGGAAATCATCTGCCTCCAGGTAGGTCTTCAACTTGTTAAATCCCGGGATTTTGACGGGATTGATCTCGTTATAAAGCAGAACTTTCATGGGTGTATCAACTTGATTTGTGTATGGAGCAAGCACAAAGAAGGCCAATGAATACCGATCCTGCCATGGGCTTGATCATTTTCAATCGAATCTCTTTTGCTTTTCCATGGATGTCCCTGATTGGCCATCCTTGATGGGTCATATCGATGGCTGTCCAAAATTGGACGCCTTTATATGATACGCCCTTTCAGGCCTTCATCGCCGAAGCGGCCGATCAGCTTTTCGCCCGCTTTCAGGACCGGGCCGAGGCTGGCCAGGTAGGCATTGACCAGGGTCGCTTTGGCCCGGTTCCGGGGTGCGATCCGCTGGTAGAAGTCTGCCCGGTAGGAGTCCCAGCTGGAGGCCGCGAGCTGATCCCAGCCCACCGAGAGGGTGGGGCCGAGATTGCGCACCGTGTGGATCCAGTGGCAGGGCATATAGATGAGGTCGCCGGCGCGCTGCACAAGGCGCACCGGCCTGGCCTGCATCAGGTCCGGGTACTTGTTGAAATCCGGCTCGAAACTATTCTCGATATATGAATCCACGAAACCACTGTCGGTGATATACAGTTTATCGGCCTGTTCGGGCTCGAACATGATCCATTCCTTTTCCCCGTAGAAAAGAGCGATAAACGTATTGAGCGGAGGGTAGTCCGCATGCAGGAAGGGGAACGCGTTGCCCTGGCCGCCGAGAAAGAACTCGGTAAAATGCCCGCCGAAATTGAAGTACCAGTGTCGCAGGGCGCTATGCATGAAACGGTAGTTGGGCCAGGCATACTTCACGCCGCGGGCCAGGTCGGGTATCAGCTCGGGAAATTCCGATTCGACGTCGATACTCCGGAGATAGGGAGCCGGTTGCTCGGTGCTGGACTCCCGGGCAAGGTCGATAATCTCGGACAGGGTTCGCTGCTGCCCTTCGAGCTCGAATACTTTGTCGCCCCATTTTTGCCGAAAACTCTCGGGGGTCCACCGGGCAGCGGGTAAGTCATTCAGCGCACCGCGAATGACTACCGGGGTGCGCGTGTTGACATAGTTTTCCACAAAATCCCGATAGCTGATATCGCTGACGATATCGGCTTGACGCGGTTTGTTAAAAGGGCAGTCGGCGATCTGATCGGCCTGTTTTGCGGTGAGCTGTGTCATCATGAATGTATCCTACAGTGCCCTTTTTGACCCGTATATTCATTAGTTGCGGGCCCAGGCCGAGCCGATGGTGAGGTGGTGCGCAGTCTGCTTCGGACCAAAGGCGATGTCGGTACCGGACCGCAAGCAAGTC
Source organism: Gammaproteobacteria bacterium (assembly GCA_030618705.1). Taxonomy (GTDB): domain Bacteria; phylum Pseudomonadota; class Gammaproteobacteria; order Pseudomonadales; family JAHEGP01; genus JAHEGP01. The sequence continues at coordinate 3,820 of JAUXCW010000081.1, forward strand.
TCGAGCATTCTATCTCTCCACGCTGCGATTCGGCAAACTACGCTCGTGTTCAGGCACAAGTCTATAGAGCAAAAATCAAGTATTGGCTATTGGCAAATATATAATATAAACAATGAGATGGGCGTATTTATATATAAAATACATTAACTATAGTGTGGCGTGCCGAGGCCAATTAATTCGCGCATATTAAAAACAGTCAAGGCTTGTGCCCGTTAGTCCGGCGGGAAATCCTTGAGCATGCGAGGGATCAGCTCACGAATAATATTATTGCGCTCTTTCAGCCCCATGTTTTTAGGTAAGCGTCCATCGGCAACCGCTCGCCAGACCACGCTGTTGCTGGCGAAATCGATAATATCGATGACCACCGTACCCTCCTTGTAATAGGTAGGGCCACCGCCGACGCTGACCCCGAGGGCAACGCTGGTGCCATAGGTGCCGGTCGATACGCCGCCGTGAACCCCCGGATCATTGTAATAGCTGTTCATGTTCATTTTGGCTTCCGACGAGACCCGGTAGTTGAGCAGGAAATCACCGTCACCCTGGGCAATGGGATGAAAGCCGCGCTGTTTGAGTTCCCGGTCAGTGGCCTGGCGTACGAGTTTATCGGCTGAACCGTAGCTGCGGTACTCCGCTGTGCGCGAAGGGTAGACGTCGTCGTACCAGCGGTAGGTCTTGAGGTGAGAGAAATCGGTGCCCTCGAAGTAGTCTGTGTTGATGTTGACCGAGTTGGCGCAGGCACAAAGCAGGCCAATGAATACCGCTACTGCCATGGGCTTGATCATTTTCAATCCAATCTCCTTTGCTTTTCCATGGATGTCCCTGATTGGCCATCCCTGATGGGGCATATGGATGGGTGTCCACGTGGCCGCCGTGTGTGGCTGGGCAGTGTATAGCAATAGGGGGGGATTAAAAGGCCTTTGGCCGGGCTTGTTTCGCGGTATAATGGGCGGCTGCCGGCAACCTTTGATGTGACACTTTCCCATGGCTACGACAAAAGATTCCGAACTACTCTCTCCAGCGGACGCGATAAACGAGGGGATCCGACTTGCGCGGTTTGGTTTACGCAGCGCCCTGCGTATCGGTAAAACTTTTGGCGTGTTCTACCCAAAAGCGGCAACCTGGTTGTTCCAGTGGCGCAAACCCCGCGCCAGCGAGGTTCGCGAAACCTTCGAGCAGCTGGGGGCGACGTATATCAAGCTCGGCCAGCTGATCGCCAGTTCGCCGTCGGTGTTTCCGCGGGAATATGTCGAAGAGTTCCAGAGCTGCCTGGATCAGACGCCGCCGATTCCGTTCGACCAGGTTATCGCTGTCATGGAGCAAGATCTGGAGCGCCCCATCGACGAATTGTTCGAGTCCATCGATCCCCAACCGCTGGCGTCGGCATCTATTGCCCAGGTCCATGCGGCGACCTTGCTGAGTGGAGAAGATGTCGTGGTCAAGGTCCAGAAGCCGGGGGTGGAGAATCTGCTGAGCACCGACATGAATTTCCTGTTTGTGGTGTCGAGGTTGGTGGAGCTGGTTTCCCCGGGGCTGAGCAAGGAGTCTGTCTCGGGCATGGTGGCGGAGCTATACCAGTCGATGTCCGACGAGTGTGATTTCATCAAGGAGGCGGCCAATCTCGACCAGTTCGCCGCCTTTCTGCGAAAAAACGGCAATGAGCAGGTGGTCGTACCGAAACCCTACCACCATGCGTCCAGTATGCGTGTGCTGACCATGGAGCGATTCTACGGCGTGCCGCTGACGAACTATGAAAACTTGCAGCAATACACCGACGACCCGGCGGGGGTGTTGATTGCCGGGCTCAATACCTGGTTTTCAAGCTTGATGGAGTGTGATTTTTTCCATGCCGACCTGCATAGCGGAAATATCATGTTGCTCGAGGACGGTCGTCTCGGCTTTATCGATTTTGGCCTGGTGGGGCATATCAAGCCCGAGACCTGGCAGGCCATGTTTGCCTTGTTTGACGGTTTGAGCAACGAAAACTATTCGCAGATTGCCGATGCCATGATTACCGTGGGCATGACCAGCGAGGATGTCGACCACGGTGCGCTGACAGCCGATATCGAGAAACTGTTTCGGCGTACCGAGGAGCTGGATCCAATGCAAATGCTGGAGGCGGATATCGGTAGTGATATCAACCAGCTGCTGGTCGAGCTCGCGGACCTGGGCAAGGCGTACGGTATTCGATTCCCGCGCTCGTTTACCCTGTTGCTAAAACAATTTCTTTATTTTGATCGGTATGTGCAGTTGCTGGTGCCGGATATGGATTTATTCAATGACGCGCGTATTGACCTGATGCTGGAGTGATTCAGGTCGACACTGGTGTGAGATAGCCGGGTGGCTGTGGGCGTCGCCGATGCCGCTTACACATCGGCTTGCAGGTCAAAACAGACGGTGCCTTCAATGACCAGTTCAACCCATCGATGGTACTTATCTTTAAAGCGGTTCAGGTCCCAGGCTTCAGATACCCTGGCATTGTTGAACACCAGTTTTTCCTTGCCGCTGATATACCTCTTGCGCCACAGCCCTCGAAGGTAGTTGCGCAAGACGTGGGCCACTTCTTCCTCGTTTTTGCACAGTTGGGAGTGGGCCAGCACCACGCCGTCCTGCTTGATCCAGAAAGGATAGCGGGGGCCAGTGCAGGACACGTCAACGTAAAGGTAGTCCGACATGGGTACTAAGCTCCAATGTTTCGAGTGGCTGTCGTGCCATCTCAGTATCTTGCCCGGTTTAAAAAAGCCAGTTTGCCTGTAAACAGCCTTCGGGACAAGGGTCTGCCGGCGTCTAAAAGTGGTGTGCAGCCGGGTAATTGTTCGCATTCCGGGCGCTTGACAGGCGAGGGTTGCCCAGGGCGTTAGTCGCTGGCCGGGCCGGGTCCCGCAGCGCTTAATCCGCCTTGTCATCTACTACATTCCCGCGATGTCGAGTAGAATTGTACTCCTATTCCAGTCCCACCATTCGAAGGATATTCCATGGCTAGAAAAAATGCCTTTTACGCCCAGTCCGGCGGCGTTACCTCGGTGATCAATGCCTCGGCCTGTGGCCTGATCGAAACGGCGCGACAGCACAAACAACAAATCGGCAAGGTATATGCGGGCAATAACGGCATTATCGGCGCGCTGCGAGAGGAGTTGATCGACACCTCAAAAGAGACCGCAAGTACGATTGCAGCCTTGCGACATACCCCGGCCGGTGCTTTCGGTTCCTGTCGTTACAAGCTCAAAAGCCTGGAGCAGAATCGCGCCGAGTACGAGCGCCTGATCGAGGTCTTCAAAGCGCATAATATCGGTTACTTTTTTTACAATGGGGGCGGTGATTCCGCCGATACCTGTCTCAAGGTCTCCCAGTTGTCGCAAGAGCTGGGCTACCCCATCCAGGCTATTCACATCCCCAAAACCGTGGACAACGACCTGCCGTTTACGGATAACTGTCCCGGTTTTGGTTCGGTTGCCAAGTATGTGGCAGTCTCCACCCGGGAGGCCGGGCTGGACGTCGCCTCCATGTGCGCGACCTCGACCAAGGTGTTTATTCTCGAGGTGATGGGGCGACACGCCGGCTGGATCGCCGCTGCCGGGGCGCTTGCTTGTACGCAGGACGGCGACCCGCCCCATATTATCCTGTTTCCGGAGGTGGCGTTTAACCGTGAGCGCTTCTTGCGCAAGGTCAAGGGCAGCGTTAAAAAATACGGTTACTGCGTGGTGGTCGCCTCGGAGGGCGTCATCAACCCGGATGGTTCCTTCCTCGCGGATGCCGGTACGGTCGATGCGTTCGGGCACAAGCAACTGGGCGGTGTCGCACCGGCCCTGGCGACGCTTATTCGCGATGAGCTGGGCTACAAGTACCACTGGGCACTGGCGGATTACCTGCAGCGCGCCGCCAGGCATATTGCCTCGGCGACCGATGTCGAGCAGGCCTACGCGGTGGGCAAGGCTGCGCTGGAATATGCCCTCGAGGGCAAGAATGCAGTCATGGTCACTATCGAGCGAGGCAAGGGCAAGAAGTACCGCTGGTCACTGGGTGAGGCGCCACTGGCAGAGGTGGCCAATGTCGAACAGAAAATGCCCCGCAATTACATCAGCCGCGATGGTATGGGTATTACTGATGCTTGCCGGGAATATCTGTCGCCCCTGATCGGTGGAGAGGACTACCCGCCCTATAAAAATGGCGTGCCCCAATACGCCCGCTTGAAGAAAGTGCTGGTGGCAAAAAAGCTGAAAAAGGGATTCAAGCTCAAGTGAGCTTATAGGCGCTCACTACACATAAGGCTTTACCCTGGCGCTGGTTTTCTTTTGCTCGGAATGTATCGGCTGTTTGCAGTGGGGGCAAATAATTTGCCGGGTGATATGCCGGGTCGCGGCATTGTAAATCAAATCCGCCTCCTCGGGACTGAGACCGATATTGGCCCGTAGTTGCTCCAGTTCTTCTTTCTCCTCTTCGTTGATATGGCCGTCACTCAGGAATTGCGAGAGTTTGCTCTTGTACTCTCGCCGACTGCGGTGGATATGGTCGGAAAAGGCCGAGGCGAGAATACCGGCCGGCAGGGCCACCATGCCCATTCCAATTACGGTAATACAGCCGCCAAAAAATTTGCCCAGGGGAGTAATTGGCGTGACATCGCCATAGCCCACCGTGGTCAGGGTTGCCATCGCCCACCACATGGAGTCGGGGATGCTGCCGAAGGCGTCCGGCTGGATCTGGTGTTCAATCAGGTAGATACCGCTGGAGGCGAGCATCAGTAATACCATCAATACGAACAGGGCGGCAAACAGGGAGCGGGATTCCTCCTTTAGCACTGACAGCAGGACATGCATGGCGCTGGAATAGCGCGTGAGTTTAAAGATACGCAGCAGCCGCACCACCCGCAGGAAGCGCAGGTCGATATGGACAAAGAAGGTCAGGTAGAAAGGCAATATGGCGATCAGGTCGATCAGGGCCATCGGTGATGCAATGTATTTCAGGCGCGCTTTCCAGGGTGTGTAAGCGCTGTATTCCTCCGAGTCGGGTACCGCCCAGAGACGCAATAGGTACTCCACGGTAAAGATGGCGACGGACAGTACTTCAAACCGGTAAAACTGCTGGTGATAACTTGCGCCGTAGCGGGGAACGGATTCCAGGATGATGGCCATGACATTCAGGCTGATCAGCACCACCAGGAAGATGTCGACCCAATGGCCCAGGGGATCGTTGGGTCGGTGGGGCTGGAGTACGTCGGCGGTGCGTCGGCGCAGTGTGTGGAGCATGGAGCGTTCCGGGTCGCGTTAATGTTGGCCCATAGATAACACAAAGCGTAGACTATTTCATTGTTCGAGGCGACATGGGGTGCGAGTCAGCCACGGTCGCTTTCCGCGATCTTCCGGCAGCGTCCAAATACCCTGAAGGGGGCTCGTGCCGAGTGTCAATCGAACATGTGGCTGATGTCGCCCGCTCTGGCAACGAGGGTGTTGTGAAAGCAGGCAGCGGTATTACGGGTCTGTGCGAGCCTTGAATTTGCCGACTTCCGCATTCAGGTCCGCGCCGGTTTTTTGCATTTCATCGACGGTTTCATTGTATAAGTTCAATCGCGCAGCCCGCGTCTCTTCGGTGGATTTATCCGCCTTCAATTCGGCCTTTTCTTCGCCCTCGAGACATTTTAAATAGCCGTCGGCTTCCTTTAAATAATCCTTCACCTGCTGATAACCGGCGAGAAATTCGCTTTTTTCCGCCTTTGCGCCATCCGGAATTGCCGGGGCTTCCGGCTTGCTGCAGGCGGCCCACAGGGGGTTACTGCCCAGGGTGATGAGGGCGACGGTGACAAGGTGTAGTATTTTCATGGCGACTCCGGCATTCGGCCAATGGGGTTTGGCCCTCACGATAACAACTTTCTCGAATATTTCAAATCCTAATCTCAAGCCACGGGTCCAAGCGGCCACCCCAGGCTGAGCCAGATTGCCAACAGTATGCTCCAGCCCACAAGCAGCACCAGGGAGTAGGGCAACATGAGTGCCATCAGTGTGCCTATGCCTGCCTGTTTGTCGTAGCGCTGGGCAAAGGCCACGACGATGCCGAAATAGGGCATCAGGGGCGTAATAATATTCGTGCTGCTGTCGCCGATTCGGTAGGCGGCCTGGGTAGCCTCCGGTGAAATGCCGTAGAGCATCAGCATGGGGATAAAGACCGGTGCCATGACTCCCCACTTGGCTGATGCGCTGCCGATGAGCAGGTTGATAACAGCGGCGAGCAGGACAAATAACACCAGTATCGTGCCGCTGTCGAATTCGGCCGCTTGCAATAACTCGGCACCGCCGATGGCCGTAATCAGTCCCAGGTTGGTCCAGGCAAAGTAGCTGACGAACTGGGCGGCGAAGAACATCAGCACCAGGTAGGTCGACATGGTCCCCATGGCCGTTTCCATGCTTTCAATGACGTCTCGGCTGGACTTGAAGCGGCCGCTGGCAAAGCCGAATACCGTGCCGGCAATGGCAAAGTACAGGGCGATGACAGTTACGATGCCTTTGATAAACGGCCCGTTCAGAATTTCTCCCTCGGCGGTTCTCAGTAGTCCCCGCTCCGGTAGCAGGGCGACTAACAGCAGCGCCAGTAGAATTATGCTGGTCACGGCAATGGCGTAAAGCCCCCGCCTGTCGCCCTCCGGGATTGCCATATCGGGGGCGGGGTGCGCGGCGATAGCCGATGTCGTCAGCCGCGGTATGGTCAGTTTTTCCGTGACCCAGGTTGCCAGAAGGGCGACGTAGAAGGTGGATGCGAGCATAAAGTAGTAGTTTGCCGCCGCGCTGACCTCGACGTTTTGATCAACGAGTCCGGCCGCCTCCGTCGATATACCGGACAGCATTGCGTCCAGGGGGCCGATGGCCAGGTTGGCGCTATAGCCCGCGGATACGCCGGCGAATGCCGCCGCGATGCCGGCCAGGGGCGGTCGGTCGGCAGCGGCAAACATCATCGCGGCAAGGGGAATAAGCACCACGTATCCCGAGTCGGCGGCCAGGCTCGACAAAATCCCCGCGAGTACAACAAAAAATGTTAGAAATCGGGCGGGTGCGACGATCACCAGACTGCGCATCAGTGTCGCCAGTAGCCCCGATTGCTCTGCGATACCAATCCCCAGCATGGCGACGAGTACAGTGCCGACGGGTGCAAACCCGGTAAAATTACTGACGGTGGAGGTGAGTATTTTATGTAGACCCCAGCGGGACAGAAGGTTCTGTACTTCAACGGTTTCGCCATTCACCGGGTGGACGGCGCTGACACCGAGTGCTGACAGCAGCCAGGAGAGCAACAGGACGAGGAGGCACAGGTAGACGAAAAGCAGGGTGGGGTGGGGGATTCTATTGCCGATGGCTTCAATGCGATCGAGCAGCCTGTCACGTCTGTTTATCATCCGGGTTCGCTTGTTTTGTTTATAGTTATTGGTTGCCGCGAGCTATCGCCGCCGGGCATGGACTATTGTAGAGCGTATTGCGGTTGCTGTATCGAAGGTTTATCGATGTGGACGACTATTTGAGCTCGCCAGTTAAGCCGTATAGCGAACTTTATGAATAGTCGTGGCGTGCTGTTCGGAGGATACTATGGTGTGCTGGCGGATGCCGTTCTGGCCTTTGCCTCGATGCCGGGGAAAACGTTATGGCTGTGGCATCGGCAGC
>JAUXCW010000233.1 GCA_030618705.1 Gammaproteobacteria bacterium
GCGGCCACACCGCTGACTGAAAAAGGCGTCACCCCGCTGCTCACCGCAGACGTATGGGAGCACGCCTACTATATCGATTATCGCAACGCCCGGCCCAAGTACATGGAGGCCTTCTGGGCGCTGGTCAACTGGGATTTCGTCAACGAGAAACTGGCTGGCTGAATTTCACACCGCTTTATCAGCTTCACTAGTGTTTTATTAGCATCACTAGTAAAGAGGGGCAAATCACGATGACAGTAAAATCGTGGTTTGTCCCCTTTTTTGTTATGGTAACCAACGAGTAAAGCCCTGGACCAATACAATGAGCAAAGTCCTGATCCGGCAAAAACATAACAAATCCGATGACGAAGTTCGGCAAATCATCCGCGATGTGCAAGATACACTGGAGTCACGTTTCGACCTGAAAACCCGCTGGCAAGGGGACGCCGTGGAGTTCGAGCGCTCCGGGCTGAAGGGACAACTCAGCATGGAGCCCGGCTTCGTGGTGATCAAGATGAAACTGGGGATGATGCTGGGCCTGTACTCTCGCACCATCCAGACCGAACTGGAAAAAGTCGTCGCCGAAAAATTGGCCTAAAAAAAACCCCGGGATCGAAACTCGATACCGGGGTTTTTAGGACAGATTGTCGGCAAACGCTTACATCATGCCGCCCATTCCACCCATTCCGCCCATGCCACCCATACCCGGGTCCATCGGAGGCATACCAGCACCCTTCTCTTCCGGCAAATCACTCACCATGGCTTCGGTGGTAATCATCAAGCCGGCAATAGAAGCGGCGGCTTGCAGTGCGGTGCGAGTGACCTTGGCGGGATCGAGAATACCCATCTTGATCATATCGCCGTACTCACCGGTAGCCGCATTGTAGCCCTTGTTACCCTTGCTCTGCCGCACCTTATCGAGTACCACAGAGGCCTCGTCACCGGCGTTGGACACAATCTGCCGCAGGGGCATTTCCATGGCGCGCAAGCAAGCGTTGATACCATGGGTCTGGTCTTCGTTGTCACCTTCAAGCCCGGAAACCTTCTCGATAGCACGAATAAGTGCGACACCGCCACCGGCGACGACACCCTCTTCAACCGCTGCGCGAGTCGCATGCAGGGCATCTTCAACCCGTGCTTTTTTCTCTTTCATCTCGACTTCGGTGGCCGCACCAACCCTGATTACCGCGACACCGCCGGCCAGCTTGGCCACACGCTCTTGCAGTTTTTCACGATCGTAATCGGATGAGGTGTTTTCTACCTGGACACGGATCTCATTGACCCGGGCCGCGATGACGTCGTGTTCACCGGCACCGTCGACGATAACCGAGTTATCCTTGTCCATGGTCACGCGCTTGGCGCTGCCGAGGTGCTCCAGGGTAGTTGTTTCAAGATCCAGGCCGACTTCTTCAGAAATCACCGTACCACCGGTAAGAATGGCCAGATCCTGCAGCATCGCCTTGCGACGATCGCCGAAACCGGGCGCCTTACAGGCCGAAACCTTGATGATGCCACGCATATTGTTGACGACCAGTGTCGCCAGTGCTTCACCTTCGATGTCCTCGGCAACCACTACCAGCGGCCTGCTCGCCTTGGCAACCAGCTCCAGCAGGGGCAGCAATTCACGGATGTTGGCAATCTTCTTGTCCGCCAGCAGGATGAAGGGCTCTTCGAGCTCCGCTTCCATCTTTTCGCTGTTGTTGATGAAGTAGGGAGAGAGGTAGCCACGATCGAACTGCATACCTTCGACCACGTCCAGCTCGTTCTCCAGACCGCTGCCCTCTTCAACCGTGATAACGCCTTCTTTACCGACTTTATCCATGGCTTCGGCAATAATATCGCCAATTTGCTCATCGCTGTTGGCGGAGATGGCGCCGACCTGGGCGATGGCTTTGTTGTCCGCGCAAGGGGTGGACATTTTCTTGATTTCCTCGACAGCGGCCACGACCGCCTTATCGACACCTCGCTTGAGATCCATCGGGTTCATACCCGCCGCGACGGACTTGAGGCCTTCGTTGAGAATGGCCTGGGCCAGCACAGTCGCTGTGGTAGTACCGTCACCGGCATCGTCGGAGGACCGTGAAGCGACTTCCTTGAGCATTTGCGCGCCCATGTTCTCAATCTTGTCGGGCAGTTCGATTTCCTTGGCCACGGACACCCCGTCCTTGGTCACGGTCGGCGCACCGAAAGACTTGTCCAGTACCACGTTGCGGCCCTTGGGGCCCAGGGTCACCTTGACCGCGTTGGCCAGGACGTTGACACCTTCGAGCATTTTTTGGCGAGCTTCGTCGCCGAATACAACCTGTTTTGCCATTGCTTGAATTCCTTTGACTTAATGTGAATATGTGAATCAAACGGCCCGGGATTTACTCGACCACGCCGTAGATTTCGCTTTCGTTCATGATGATCACTTCTTCACCATCGAGCTTGACGGCGTTGCCGGAGTACTGGCCGAAGATCACCTTGTCACCCACCTTGAGTACGCAGGGGCGCAAATCACCATTATCCAGCACGGCACCATCGCCGACTGCAATAACCTCGCCCTGATTGGGCTTTTCTTTGGCACTACCCGGAAGAACGATACCACCGGCGGACAGTTCCTCTTCTTCCTTGCGGCGAACTACAACGCGATCGCGTAGCGGACGAATTTTCATTACTGGTTTGCTCCTGTCAGGTTAAACCGGGGCCGCGCACTGTACGCGGCTCCATTTTTGTTGTACATAAACGCCGTTAGCTTCAAATCGGCACCTCTGGCACTCTCGTGCGAGGAGTGCTAATCATAATGACCAAATTCAATCAGTCAAGTGCTGCTGAAGCACAGCGACAATCGTTAAGCGAAGTGGGGGGCGGAAAAGGTGATTTCAAGGGTGGGCGCTAAATTAATCTTTTTTGAGCTGCCCCAGTCCGGGCCGGTATGGCAGTACAGGCCGCGAACGCCGCCGGCGCGATCAATCCCTGCGCTCGAATTCGCCCTCGATAATATTTTGATCCCGCTGAGGGCTCTGACCCTGCGGAGGGCTCTGACCCTGCAGAGGGCTCTGCGGGCCGGCACCGCCGCCGAAAGTCGTGGACTGCATGGTGACCGTCCCCACCTGTAGCGCCATGCGCTTCATCAACGCCTCCGCCATGCGACGGCGCAGGGACGGAATCAGGCAGGCAAACCCCACCGCGTCGGTAATAAACCCCGGGGTGAGCAAAAACGCTCCCGCGACAATCAATAGCGCGCCCTCCGCAACCTCGCGGGCCGGCATCTCGCCGGATTCCAACCGCTCACGCGCCTTCATCAAGGTACTGAAACCCTCCCTGCGCAGCATCGACGCGCCCAGTACCGCCGTGACAAAGACGATGGCAACCGTGGCCAGCGCGCCGATATAAGAGCCGAGCTTGATCAGCAGGACCAATTCCAGGGTCGGCAGCAGGATAAAAAGCAATACGAGTAACGGCATGGTGATTCATCTACAAGGTGATTTTATGTTAGTGGAGGCGCGGCAGGGCTTTTTCAAGGGAGAGGCGTTGTGATCGACGGTGGCCTACCGCACTATGGGCCGATGAAAAGCACCACCGAAACACCAGCCCCGGGGGACGGGCAGCTCGCGATCCTGCTGGTTATCAGCCGGATTCCCCGGGGTCGCGTCGCCAGCTACGGACAGGTGGCCGCACTGGCGGGCCTGCCCGGGCGTGCGCGACTGGTGGGCCGAATCCTGTCCCGCCTGCCTGCGGGCAGCAATATCCCCTGGTTTCGGGTGGTCAACGCCCGCGGCCAACTGTCCTTTGCCACGGACAGCAGCGCATGGCGGCGGCAGTACGAGGCCCTGCGGGAGGAGCAGATCGAGTTCAGGGGGCGGCAAATCAACCTGGCGCTGTACCGCTGGCAGCCTTGAGTTCCCCGGCCCCGCGCCAGGGTGCAATACGAAACAACATCAGCATTCCCGGCAGCGCGAGCAGGACGCAGAGCCAGAAAAACGTGGTCCAACCCACCTGTTCGACAATAATGCCTGTTACCGAATTAGCCAGGGTACGGGGCAAGGCGGTAACCGCTGAAAGTAGCGCGAATTGCGTGGCGGCAAACAGCGGGCTGGTCACCCGGGCGATATAGGCGATAAACGCCGCAGTACCGAGACCGACGCCCAGGTATTCAAAGGCGATGACAATCGCCAGCACCGAGGGGTCCGGCCCCGCCTGGGACAACCAGACGAAGCCCAGGATACTGACCACCTGTACCACGCCGAATATCCACAGTGAACGGTTGATACCCCAGCGGGTCATCAGGGGGATGGCTATCATGCCGCCGATAATGGACGGCCACAGGGCCGCATTCTTGGCGATGATGCCGATCTCCTTGAGCTCGAAGCCGAGGTCGATATAAAAAGTCGTCGACAGCGACGTGGCCATATTGTCGCCGAGCTTGTAAAAGAACATAAACAACAGGATTTCGATACTCACCAGGGTACCGAAACGCTGGAAAAACTCCTTGAAGGGCTCCACAACCGCGCTTTTCAGGGAGCGCGGCACCCGATCCGCTGTCACCGTATCCGCCACACTCAAGGTCATCAGTACGCCGAAGACCATAAAGCAGGCGACGATAAAGAAAACGCTGTGCCAGGGCATATAATCGGCCAGGATCAGCGCCAGGCCCCCGGGAATCAGGCCGGATATCCGGTAGGCCTGCACGTGTATCGAGTTGCCGGTTGCCAACTCGTCGTCGCGCAGGTATTCACGCCGAAAAGCGTCCAGCACCACGTCCTGGCTGGCGCTGAAAAAGGCCATGGCGAGGGCCAGGCTGGCGATAGTCCACAGTGATTGCTGGGGGTTGAGCCAACCGATGGCGGCAATACTGGCGGCGATCCCGATCTGCGTAATCAGCATCCAGCCCCGCCGGTGGCCGAGTAGCGGAAAGGAATAGCGATCCATCACCGGCGACCAGAGAAACTTCCAGGAATAGGGAATACCGACCAGGGCGAAAAAACCGATCTCTTTCAGGCCGATCTGCTCGGTGCGCAGCCATGCCGGAATCAACTGGTAGATCACATAGAGCGGCAGGCCGGAAGTGAAACCGGTAAACACACAGACCAGCATACGACGATTCAATATCGCCGCCCAAAAGTTACCCTGGGACGATTCGTGGGACATATTGTGGGGGAGCGCTCCGCTGGCTTACTATCAAGTCTTGGCGATTGTCGGGATTTTTGCAAATTACCTGGTCAATGCCGCAACCGGGGCCGGGCACTGACCGTTCTGCACGATCAGTCGCGGAAGTTTACATACTGCAGCGGTCGCCCGACATCCTCACCGCGCAACAAGGCGATGGCTTGCTGCAGGTCATCACGCTTTTTACCACTAACCCGCACCTGTTCGTCCTGTATTGTCGCCTGCACCTTGAGTTTGGCCTGCTTGATTAT
>JAUXCW010000142.1 GCA_030618705.1 Gammaproteobacteria bacterium
AGTGACGTGGCAAGAAAGTAGGGGTCTTCATTGCTCTCGCGCATGCGTGCCGCTTCACGGAGAGCCATTTTAAATTCCTTCGGGTCTTGCTTTGCCATATCGTCACCGCGTTATTTAAAATTATGACAACAGCATAGCAGGCTTTACAGGTTTTGCCTGTTTTTCACAGTAAATTTGTGAACAGGTTCTCTATGGGGCGTCAGGCACTGCTGGTCAGCAGGGCGCTGATCAGGCCCCAGAAGTTGTCACCATCGTCAGATTGGTAGAACCAGCCAAGGTGAAGGTCGCACTGGTCGCACAGGGCATGCTGCCAGCTCGAGGGAGGGAACCAGGTATGCTGGTCGGAAGCCTCGCCTGCCTGGTAGCAGCCCAGGGCGTTGCGATAAAGGCATATATCGAACTGGTAACCGTCGGGGTTGACGAAGTGAAACGCGCTCTGGCCACCTCTTGAAAAATGCTGGTTATGGGTTGTAACGGGGTTGCCGCAGCTTACGCAGCGTAGCGGATTGTCGGCTTGTTGCCAGGTTTCATCGAGCTCATCCAGCAGTATGTCCAACGGTGATGCCGTGTGCCGGGTCGTATCTTGTATCCTGGGTAGCGCCGCCCGAATCAACATAATAAATTTACCAGATTGCCTCGCTCTTGCTTCCAGTGTAGCCGCAGAGGATTTTTTTGTCAGCAGCCACAGGGGCATACGACGGCTGGTTTCTCCATCAGGGATGTCGCTCAAGCCAGCTTGCGTTCAGCCACGACAATACCGTTATTATCGGAGTAGACGAAGTGCCCGGGTTGCCACCCGATCCCGGCAAACTGCAGGGGTATGTTTCTTTGGCCTTCGCCGCGCTTGTCGGTTTTCATCGGGTGGGTGCCCAGGGCCTTGATACCGAGTGCCATTTCATTGATCTGATTGACGTCGCGCAGACAGCCATAGATGACCACGCCCTCCCAGCCGTTTGCGACGGCTTTTTCGGCGAGCATGTCGCCGAGCAAGGCGCGGCGCATGGAGCCGCCGCCATCGTTGACCAGGACTTTGCCGGCACCGTTTTGCGCGACAGATTCGCGGACCAGCGAATTATCCTCGAAACACTTTATCGTGCTGATTTCGCCGCTAAAGTGGCTACGCAGGCCAAAGCTGCGAAATATGGCTTCGGCAACGACCAGGTCGCCGGCGTGGTCATCGCAGAGATCCGGAGTGGTGAACGGCATTTTGGTTCCCCTTCAGTAGTTGATTTAATATGGCTTACACCGGGTCCGGTGTCGGCTCCTTGAATTGTAATTGTGCCAGCCGTCGGTAGAGTTCGCAGCTGGACATAAGCGAATGGTGATTTCCGGTAGCGACCAGTTGGCCATGATCCAGCACAGCGATCTGGTCTGCATGCAGGATAGTAGACAGCCGGTGGGCGATGATCACGGTGGTGCGACCCTGCATCAATTCCTGGATGGCCAGTTGTACGTAGTGTTCACTCTCTGCATCCAGCGCGCTGGTGGCTTCGTCCAGCAGCAGAATTCGCGGGTTCTTGAGGATTGCCCGGGCAATGGCGATACGCTGGCGCTGTCCTCCCGAAAGGCGTACGCCGCGCTCGCCGAGGTCGCTGTGATATCCATCGGGAAGATTCTTGATGAATTCATGGGCGTGTGCCGCTCGTGCCGCCTGCATGACCTCTTCTTCACTGGCATCCGGTTTGCCGTAGCGAATATTGTGCAGGACATCCGCGGTGAACAGGGCCGGTTGTTGTGCGACCAGGGCCATTTGTCGTCGCAGATCCCTGGGGTCGATACGGCGGATATCGCAATCGCCCATGTTCACCACACCCTGTTGCGGATCGTAAAAGCGCTGGATCAACTCGAATACCGTGGACTTTCCCGCACCGGAGGGGCCGACCAGGGCAAGGCTTCGGCCCTCTTCGATATCCAGGCAAAAGTCCTCCAGGGCGGGTGTATCGGGGCGAGAGGGATAGCAAAATGTCACCGCCTTGAAGCCCAGCGTCGCTGCCCGGGTCGATGCTGCGATCACACCATCGCCCGGCGGCTCGATGGCGGGCCGCGCGCGCATCAATTCCATAAGCCGGTCGGTGGCGCCGGCCGCCCGCTGCAGCTCCCCGAACACCTCGGATAAGGTCGCCACCGCAGTGGAAACAAGAATGGCGTAAAAAACGAATGCGCCGAGATCGCCGGCGCTCATATCACCGCTGAGGACGTCGCTGCCGCCGACCCACAGCATGCCCGAGAGGGCGCCGAACACCAGTAGTATCACCACGGCGATCAGCGCGGCTCGTTGTTGCACGCGCCGCCTGGCGATGGCAAAAGCGTTTTCCACCTCGTGTTTAAAGGCGGCTCTTTCCTCCGGTTCGCGGGTAAAGCTTTGCACGGTTTTGATGTTCTGGATCGCTTCACCGGCATAGCTGCCGACATCGGCAATGGAATCCTGGCTTTTACGCGAGAGAGCACGTACGCGTCGTCCGTAGATAAGAATCGGCATCAGCACCAGGGGGACGCAGGCGAGCACCATCATGGTTAGCTTGAGGTTGGTGACCAGCAACATGATGAGCGCTCCCGCCAGGGTAAGGCTGGAGCGCAGCGCCATGGAAAATGAAGAGCCGATAATGGATTGCAGCAGGGTGGTATCGGTGGTGAGCCGGGACATGATTTCGCCGCTGCGGTTGGTCTCGAAGTAGCTCGGGTGCAGCCCGATGACATGGTCGAACACCGCCTGCCGGATATCCGCGCTGATCCGCTCCCCCAGCCAGGAGACCTGGTAAAAGCGAATAAACGTCCCGACAGCCATGAGCAGCGCGAGCAGGAGGATAAAGAAAATCGCCGAGTTCAATTGCTCCAGGGATTGTTCGACAAAACCGAGGTCGATGAGCATTTTTATACCCTGGCCCACCGCGAGAGTGATGGCGGCGGTGAATACCAGGGCGGCGATGGCTATCGCGACGCGGATTTTGTAAGGCCGGACAAAGCGGCCCAGCATCAGCAGTGTGGTCAGTTTTTTCCGCTGCGGTTTGGGCACGGGAGATTCCTGTGGGGCGGGTATCGGCTCGGGTAATTCGCGCTTATGCGGGGGAGAGTTCTTCCTGTTCCGTATCTTCGTCAAGCAGCATGTGCAACCACACAGAGGAAGGCTGGAGCTCTTCCCCGGGGCACCGAACCATATACAGCTTGCCGGACCAGGAGCTTTTGGTGGCCAGTCGATCGATAAACTGGTCGATACTATCGTAATATTTTTTGCCGCGGCGGGATTTCAGGCGCAAGTGGTCGGCGGCGTCGGCGGCATCGTGCTCGGTTCCATTGCGAATAAAAATACAGTCGCTTTGCGCGACCTTGCCCAGCAGGCGATCAAGAGCCTCCTCGGTGGTTTCAGCCATGGCCTGGCCGCAACCGACAAGGGCGAGTAGTAATACGGCAGGGCGCATGAATTGATTTAGCAGCATGTCGGTTCGTCTTGCAGCAGACTCAGCATGACCGAGATCGGGTTGTGGTCGGAGCTATCGACAGCGACGGCGGACGCGGTGACGGTTTGTAAACCCCGCACGAAAATATGATCGATTGGCCTGCCGAATATCTGCACTCGCTGGTCATCGCCGTACTCCAGCGCGATCAATTGCAATTCGTCAACCAGGCTTTGTACTGCCCTTTCACGGCCGAGGCGCCAGCTATTGAAATCCCCTGAGACAATCAACGGGCCGTCGTGATCCCGTAGTGCCGTCACTATCCGATCCAGCTGCCTGCGGTAGGGCTTGACGCCCAGGGTAAAGTTGACCGCGTGGAGATTCACCACCACCAGGGTTTTACTGGTGCCCGTCAGTGCGTATTCGGTGATATCCGTGGCCTTGGGTGAGCGCAGCCAGGGTTCCCAAGCGGTGAGATTGCAATGGGTGAGCGGTTCGATACTGCTTAGGGTCAGCACGCCGGTGAGGGTGTCATCCTCGCGGTAGCCGGGGGCGAATGACCAGTAGGACGCCAATCGCTCGGCGCTGATCATTTCGGGGTCCAGGGCGGCCTCCTGCATGAGAACCAGTTGCGAGTCTGCGGTGAGTGCGCTGAGGTCGGTTTGCCAGCCGAGCTGCTTGCCCTTTTGTATATTCCAATTCAGCAATCGGATGGCCGCGGGGTCGAGGCTGGCAGCAGACTGGTCCGGGACCTGTTTGAGCATTTGGCGGCACGAAACCGCATCACTGCTGCTCTGCGCGACATGGTTGGATTGGCCGCTGGCGCCCTGTCGGAGGCTTAATGGGCTACAGGCGGTAAGCGTCATGGCGACGCAGGCCAGTATCAAGGTAGTGCGCAATCCTGGCATAGGCCTATTCGTTCCCTCGGCTGGGCAGTGTAGTGAGGTATATCTATGGGCAAAAAATACTAATACAAGGCTATTCTAGCGCCCTGGAGCCGACTTGGGTATATGTAGGACACCTTACGGGCCTACGGGTTTTGCTGTGGAAAGTGTCAGGCCTCTGCGCTGGGCCGGGCTTTGATCCGCTGGTGCCAGGCTTGTACCGAAGGGCAATGCGACGGAATACTTTCCTTGACCCAGGTGGCGAATTCGGTGACGACAAATGCGGTGATGTCGGCCATGGAGAACCTGTCACCCAGCAAAAACTCCTGTGATCCCAGCTGTTGTTCCAACATCGGGAAAAAGTTCTGGAAGCGTGCGCGGCCCCGTGCCGCCAGCTCGGGTATCTGCGCATAGTTGTGGGGGCCGGGGAGGGCGCGATCCTTCATGCCGGGGCTGGAATTACGCAGTATTTCCGCCAGGGCCACCAGGCCCTCCATCTCTATGCGGGCGTTGAGCTCCAGGGTGAGTGCGCGCTGCAGGGGATTGCTGCCGATCAGGGGTGGCTCCGGGTGAACGGATTCCAGGTAATCGGCGATGGCTATGTTTTCCGCAATAACAGTGCCGTCGTCGAGCTTCAGGGCGGGTACGGTGCAGCGCGGATTGACTTGTGTGAACAGCTCGGAGAGTTGCTCGCCGCTGCCGAGGTCGACTTCGATGGTTTCGAGATCAAGGCCTTTTTCTGCCGCGAACATGCGAGCGCGTCGCGGGCTTGGTGCGAGTTTACAATCGTAAAGAATCATCCCTATCTCCACTATTTTGTCAATGGCATCCCGTCCCTGCGCCCCTTTATATCACCATGTGCAATTGGCCGATACTGTTTTTTTCTGCGCATTATTGGTGCATGTTGCGCCCAATATTTTTCACCCCCTCTCCCTTGAAGGGCCCGGGTCGAGTCTGCACATGAAGCTTATCGCCGTCAGCAGGAGTGGCAGCCGTCGTGTCTGGTGATTTCCTGTATTCTTGACCCGGGTCATTGCTATCCGTGGCGCAAAATAGCAGCATGGTAGCGGTAGGTTGCAGCGCAGAAGTGCTGCCCCGTGGCTTAATGAAAGAGGACGAAATGATTAGCATAGCCGAAGTTATGACCCCTGATGTGTACACGCTGGGCCCGGATGATTCACTGGCGCAAGCGCGGTCGATGATGGTGGAAAAGCATATTCGCCATATACCCATTGTCAATCAGCAACAGGAGGTGCTGGGTTTGCTCACCCATCGGGATTTGCTGTCGGCGGCCGACTCCGTGCTTTCCGGTCGGGAAAGCGGCAAGGCCGGTGAGAGAGAATCGTCGATTCCCGTATCCCAGGCAATGGTCACCCATTTGGACTCGGTTGATGAAAATGCCAGCTTGCGTGGCGCGGCGATGCACCTGCAAAAAACTAAGCATGGCTGCCTGCCCGTGGTGCGGGAGGGGCGCCTCGTCGGCATCATTACCGACAGCGATTTTGTCGGCGTCGCCATCAACCTGCTGGAGCAGTTGGAAGAAGTCGACCCCGTGGAGAGTGATTCCTGAGCAGCTGGTAGCCGGTTCTGCCGTCTGATTTCCTGTACTTAGTATGCTAAGGTTAACGTGGACAATAATGATAGTGTCGGCGTGATCTATGTCGGCCTTGAAGCAAAGCCAGTTGTGCTGAGGTGACGCCATGACCCTATCCATGACCTCTCTGTTCCCGGCTGATGAGCCCAATATCGACGGCAGTATTCACCCGGCTTTTCATGCGGTAGAAAACGCATTGCGCCATCAGCTTAAAAACTTTGCCGGCGGCGCTGCCGTATGTGTCTACCACCGGGGAGAGTGTGTGGTCGATCTATGGGGCGGTAGCCGCGACAGTGAGGGAAGTCCGTGGCTGGAGCAGACCATGGCGCCGAGTTTTTCTACTACCAAGGGTGTCGCCTCGACTCTTTTGCACATGATGGTCGACCGTGGCCTGGTCAAGTACGACGATAGGGTGGTTGAATATTGGCCGGAGTTTGGTCAGGCCGGAAAAGCGGATATTACCGTGCGCCAGGTGTTGGCGCACCAATCCGGTTTGTATCATATCCGGCAGATGATCGATCATGCCGATCGCATGCTCGATTGGGATCATATGATTCATGCAATCGAGCGCACCGAGCCAATACATGAGCCGGGGACCCGAACCGGTTACCACGGCCTGACCTATGGTTATCTCGTGGGGGAGATTATCCAGCGGGTTACCGGGGAGAAGTTTCCCGACCTGGTGCAATCCGAGATCGCTCAACCCCTGGGTCTGGACGGCATGTTTATCGGCACGCCTGAACACGAGATTCCACGGGCCGCCGAGCTGATCTTCCCGGAAATCATGCAGCGCCTGAAAAACCTGCCCTTTGTCGGTGTTGCCGAAACCTCCCTGGCCCGTATCAGCAAATGCTTGCGTTTAATCGGTGTCGATAGCGACCTCTCGAGCATCTTCGATGCCCTCGCCCCCAGGGGTATCAGCAACTTTGATTTTGGCTCCCCGGAAAGTCTGCGTGTGGCAATTCCCGCGGGCAATGGCTTGTTCACCGCGCGTTCGCTGGCAAAGATGTATGCGGCCCTGGCAAATGGCGGCGAGTTAGACGGGGTGCGCTTGCTCTCGGCGAAGACGCTACGCCAGGCCGCCCAGGTGCAGCGTCCTACCGGTAAGCAATCGGTTATTCCCTTCGATATGCGCTGGCGCCTCGGTTATCACGGGGTCGCCACAACACGCGGGTTTCCCAAAGAGGCGTTTGGCCATTTTGGTTTTGGCGGTTCCGGCGCCTGGGCGGATCCCAGCCGCGAACTCGCGGTGGCGCTGATCGTCAACAGCGGTTTGGGTTCGCCCTTCGGTGATTTGCGCACGGCGCGAATCAGTGGCGCGGCCTTGACCAGCGTGCGCGGTCGCCTCGTGTCTTGACAAGCTTCGTGCCGGCGCGTCACTATCCCCGGTCCGCCAGAGAGTTTTCACTGGCTTTTCCCAGCTGCTACAGAGGCCCGTGTCCATGCACTACGAATTCGAGCATGATGTTGAACGCATTTTTGCTTCACTCTCCGATCCGCAATTCCTGGTCGATCGCTGCCTTGAGCTAGGCGAATTGGAGGCCGGGTGTGAGATCGCGCAAGAAGGTGAGCGCATAGAAATAAGCCTGGCACGCAAGGTCAAAAGGGATCTGCCGCGATTTTTGGCGAGGATATTGGATCCGGTGCAAACCATGCTGATGACCGAGTGCTGGCAGCCGGACGGGGAGGGTGGCTGGAGCGGCGACTACACCGTTGAGGTCGAGGGGCACCCGGTTACCATCACCGCGAATTTCGAACTCTACCCTACGGATGATGGTTGCTGCTATTCCATTGAGCACCAGGCTAAAGCGAAAATCCCCCTGATAAGTGGCAAAGTGGAAAAATATGTCCTCGGCCAGGCCACGGAGGGCTGTACTGCAGAGCTGGACTATTTACGAGAACACCTGGAATAATCGTGTAAAGGGGACAGACCCATTACACCACAGCAGTTTGGGTTCGCCCTTCGGTGATTTGCGGGCGGCGCGCATCAGTGGCGCGGCCTTGACCAGCGTGCGCGTTCGCCTCGTGTCTTGACAGGCTTCGTGCCGGCGCGTCACTACCGCCGGGGCGTTTCCCCCTGGCACTATTTCCCGGTCGGTAAAGGATATTTTTATGTACTATGAATTCGATCACGACGTTGAGAGTATATTCAAGCTTCTTACCGATCCGCAGTTTATAGTCGATCGCTGCCTCGCGTTGGGGGAGTTGGATGCCGATTGCGAAGTTGTCGATAAGGGTGAAACTACTGAGATCAAGCTTGCCAGAAAAGTGCGACGGGATTTCCCGAGCTTCCTGTCCAGATTGTTCGACCCGGTGCAAACCATGCAAATGATCGAGCGATGGAAGCCCGATAGTGAAGGGGGCTGGAAGGGAAAAATCACTATTGATATTGACGGTCAGCCGGTGACGATTGGAGCGAATTTTGAACTTTATCCCACTGATGACGGATGTTGCTATTCTATTGAGCACTGGGCCAAGGCCAAAATTCCATTGATTGGCGGCAGGGTGGAAAAGTATATTCTGGGGCAG
>JAUXCW010000228.1 GCA_030618705.1 Gammaproteobacteria bacterium
AGGCTCTCGCGGGGTGTGGCGATTAGAAACGGACCCAGGGCATACCAATAGATCGAGGGGTATTTCACCAGTGCCTTCACTGTGCCGGCAACCCCCAGGTCGAGGTGAAGAATCCCGAACAGCAACCAGAATAGTCCTAATACGCCGATTATCAGCAGGATAAGCCCGCCAAAGTACCGTGTCCTTTGTTTGAAGATGCCGAAACAGGCCGCGATAATCGCCAGAATCAGTGCCAGGGTAAATTGATGGATGGCGGCGCAGAAAAAGACACCGGCGAGGACGCCGTTTTGCCACGGATCGTTGGCCTGTTTTTTCGCTTGTCGAATCAGTAACCATAGAACAAGCCCTGCCACAGCAAGTGCGGCGATTATCCAGGCCTGTGTCAGGTCTCCCAGCATAAAGTCGGGGGTGTAGATGGGTAGCGAGCCTTTACGGCCCAGCGCTTCGTATTCCGCCGGATAGCGCGGCTCGGCAAACAGGCTGCGGAATTTTATTTTGGTGCGGATCGCAATCAGGATCGTCGTCACCGCAAAACCGATAAGGTGTGCGGGTTTAATCTGCCGGGTATTGAGGATTATCGGCAAGGTACATAACAAGAGGGAAAAGATCATCCCCTGGTAGATGAAAATACCCAGCGCGGTGGTGGCTAAAAGGTATTTGTATCGGTCGATGCGATCTTCAACAATAATTTCAACCAGCCAGTACAGTTGAATAATAAACACCAGCTGGAACAAGCTGTACATGCGGGCAAAGCGGGCAAATTCTATCTCCCACAGCGACAGCGCAAACAGGCTGGTTGCCACGGCGGCGAACAGCCTGGACGGCACGAGTTTTTGCGCGAGTTTATACACCACGGGAAAGGCGAGGATATTGGCAAGCGCGGGTAGCAGGCGGGCGGCAAAGGCGGTGTTGTCGCAATAGGCTATCAGTGGCGCCGTCAGGTATTGTTGTAGCAGTCCCCGCTCATAGTAGCCCCCGCAGCCGAAGGAGGGCAGGCCATCGGTGAGAATACTCTGGATCGAGGTGACGAGGTAATACTCGTCGATAGTCAATTCCCAGCGGCCCAGGTTGTAAAGGCGGGCGAATACGCCGTAGGCCACAGCGAGTAAAAGCAGTAGCCAGCTTTTGGATTCCCAGCTGGGTGTGGGGGTGGGTGGGTTTATTACGTTCACTTGGTAATGACTTTCCTGCTGTCGCCTGCTGGTCAGAAACATACCCTCATCCTAACCTCCGGGGCGCCGTACCGCCCAGAGGGAGAAGGGATCACTTAACATGGATTCCTGCCTGCGCAGGAATGACGGTACTATGTGTTTCTGCGGGGCCGGCCTTCCGGGCGGGCACTAATTAACGATTTCCCTGACCTTGTATTCCTTGATATCCCTGGCGTGGGTGAAAATAATGGTTTCTCCCACCAGGCCGATGGCGATCAATTGAATGCCCAGCACGATAAACAGGGCGCTGACCAGCAGTAGCGGCCGATCGCCGGCAGCGATGTCAAAAAACAGTTTTTGCATCGTGACCAGTAGCAAGCCCAGGCTACCGAACAGGGCGGAGCCGGTGCCGATAAGGCCAAAAAAACGTAGCGGCTTTTTATTGAATTTGGTCAAAAACACAATGGTCAGCAGGTCGAGCATACGCCGGATATAGGTGCCCGGGGAGTAGAGGCGGCGGTGCGCATCCGCTTCGGCCTGGGGCAATTCGACTTCTTTGATTCGAAAACCCTGGCCATTGGCGATGACCGGCAGAAACCGGTGCTGGTCACCGTAGATATTCAACTCCGAGAGAACCTCCTTGCGAATAAGCCTGACATTACAACCGAGGTCGCTAAACTGGATATCTGTCAGCAGGCGAAGCGTGGAGTTGAACAGCCTGGATTGGAGCCGGTTAATGCCGGAGTCGATACGGGGCGACCGCCTGGCGATAACCATATCGTAATCGTCTATGGCGTCGAACAGGCTTGCCAGGCCCTCGGCGCGAACTTGCTCGTAGGGAGGTAGAATGAGTATCAGCTCGCCCTTTGCGTTGTCGGTTCCCACCTGGATCGCTGTGGCCTCGCCGAAGTTTTTGTTCAGCAGCAACATCGAAACCCGCTGTTCTTCGCTGACCAGTGGCCTGAGCTGTGCGGCCAGGGCCTCGCATTCGGGCACGATAACGAAAATAAACTCATAGCTCCGGCCCGATGAGGCCAGCGCATTCTTGTACTTGTGGTAGTTGTGCACGGTGTGTTCAGGGCGCTCACACACGGGTACCACGACGCTTACGTCGATTCCTTCGCTCGGCTTATTCACTCTGATGATCCTGATCAGTAGGGGTGTTAAAGGTCGTCACTTCGATTTCTTCGAGGGTGGGTTCTCGGGAAAACAGCGCCAGTTGCGATAGCTTAAGGTCACCATGGCGGTAGGCGAATTCGCAAAGAAGGCCCAGGCTCAACAGGAACAAGGCCAAAGACAGCAAGATAACTGTCATGCCGCTATAGACGATAGAGGGGTTGTCGGCCAGCAAGGCTTGGCTCGCCTTGAAGATGTAATACAGCGACAGAACCAGGGGAACAGACGACAGGGTGGCAAACCACCGCGCCGGGTGTTTCATCAGCGACAAAATAGTCTTGATAGTCATCAGGTCAACCAGCACCTTGTAAATACGCGACAGGCCATACTTGGACTCGCCGAACTGGCGCGCATGGTGCTTCACTTTCACCTCGGACACCCTGGCGCCGGAAAGCGACAGCAGGGCCGGAATAAAACGGTGCATCTCATTGTAAAACGGCGTGCTCTTCATGACGTCGGCGCGATATACCTTCAGTGAGCAGCCGTTATCCTTGATCGGAACCCCGGTCACCTTGCCGATCAACCAATTGGCAATTTTAGAGGGTATCTTGCGGGTAATCAGCTTGTCCTGTCGTTTGTGGCGCCAGCCGACAACAATATCGTAGCCCTGTTGTAGTTCGTCCAGCATCATGGGGATGTCGCTGGGGTCGTTTTGCAGATCGCCGTCCATGGTAATAAGGATGTCGCCCCGGGCGTGGTCTATGCCGGCAGCCATGGCCGGTGTCTGGCCGTAATTTCGGCGAAACTGGATAACCCTCAACTGTGGGTCATCCTGTGCAATCTCTTTGGCGCGCTCGAATGTATTGTCCGAACTGCCGTCGTTGACGAACAGGATTTCGTACCGGTAGGGGCGGCTGGTCATCGCCGCGGTAATCGCATCGTAGAGCGGCTTAACGCTTTCCTCCTCGTTATAAAGAGGAACGATCACCGAGTGAAGGGAAGATGAGGCCTGCATTTGAGGGGCTTAATGTGTCTCTGGCGTGTAGGGTCTACAAAGCGAATATTAAAACATAAATCATGGCTAGTGCCAGCACAAGTGGCCCAAAGTGCATAATTCCCGGTTCTGCTTGCCTTGCGAGTTATCGCACGGGGGCTTCGCGGGAAGCGAGCCGGATCAGGGTCAAATCCAGGGGGTATTTCTGGTAGTGCATGGGTCTATAGCCCTGCGCTCCGAGATAGGATGGGTCGTGAATCAAGTAGATGGACTTATTGGCGCCATACACATGGCCGTCGACAACCCATAACTGCTCTCCCGGTGTGGCCCTGGGTAGTTCGTCGAATTCGAGGATGCGGTTGAACTCCCCGTGGTTCAGGCTTTCGGGCAGTACTTTGCTAAAGCACTGCGACAGCCGTGGGTAGATATTCTGGTAGTAATGATAGGTGGTGGAGACGGCGGCGTAAGTGAACACCAGGGTAGATCCGGGCTTGCAGACGACCGCCATATCCCGGTAGAGGCGGTCATAGGCGTATTTGTCCGCCCGGTGGCTGTCAACCATGCCGTATACCTGGGTGATGCAAAGAACGCCCAGTGCGGCAAGCTGTAGTCGTCTCCCCGGGAGGGAAAGAAACGACCAGCAACAGAGTATCAGGAATGCGGGCGCCACAAAGATCAGGTAGCGCTCCAGGAACATCGGCTTAAACGCCTGTAGCTCGTAGGTCATCAGTACAGGGAGGAGTGTGCAGCACGCCAGGTAAGCGATGAGATGGGCCCGCCTGCTCTTTCTGTCATAGTAGAATTCCCGGCCCGCAATATACGCTGAAATACCGGCACATGAGACCAGCAGCAAGACGCTTAATACCCGGGTCAGCATCTCCCAGCTGTGGTTGGTTTTGAGTATGTTTTTCAGGAAGCTCCAGGTGCTGGCGATGCCGACCGGCTTGATCCAGTCGAGATTGGAGGAGTTTATGCCGATAAAGCAAAAAAAATAGAGTAGTGGGGAAGCGACAACAGCGATAACACACAGGGCCAGCAGTAGCCGCAAGCCGGATCGCGACCAGCTCTGGTGCAGGCTGATATAGCCGATCGCAAAGATCGTCTGCGCCACAACCATCTGGGTCAGGAATATGTGGCTGTATAAACCAATTCCGGCTACAAGCCCGTAAAGCAGCCAGTGGGAGCGGCGATTTTCGCTGAGACAAAGCCAGAACAGCCATAGCATTAGCGTCCCGAAAAGCAGCGTCAGGCTGTAGGATCGCGCCTCCCAGCTGTAAAGGTAGATAAAGGGGTTAAACGCTGCCACCACAGCGACGCAGAGCGCGACTCGCCTGTTGATATACTGGCTGCAAAAAAAGTACATGGCGGCGATGGCCAGTAGACTGAACAGTGCCGACAGCGCCCTGATATAGAGGGGGCTTGAAAAGCCGCCCAGAAGATGAAGTTTAAGCAGCAGGTAGTACAGTGACATATTCGCTTCGGCCTTGCCGATTATTTCAAGGACATCGGCCCAGGGCAGGCTGGCAAGGTAAAAACTGGCGGTTTCGTCCAGCCACAAGCTGTGAATTGGCGGGAATAGCATGCTGCAGGCCAGGAAAATCGCAAGTGCTGCCGGTAGTGCGTATGCCGGTTGTTCCAGTCGGCCCAGCTTAAAGACGGCGCGGAGGCGCCCGACCCGGGGGCCGTCAGGACTGGCTTGTTCAAGGTGGTCTCGCAAGTGTTGCCGGTCCGCCGTCTGTTGCGTGAATCTGTCTTACAAAGCAGTATAGACAGTGCGGGCGTTCCGGGCCTTCGACAAGGTGGGGAATACGCCAAAAGGCGGGCAGGTGCCTAGTCAGTGGTGTTTTGTCGGCGAACGGCGGCAATATTACCCCCGGCTTGCAGCGCAAAAAACCGAATTTCGTTATATACTGCCGACCCCATGACAAGCGCCAGGAAAGATTGATTCCACCTGGGGCCTGATAGCGACTTTCTACCTACGGTTTATTGCTGCCGGGGAGCCTGGCTGGCGGTGCTGTCAGGTGGTACAAGCTGAATAAAATCGTCTCGCTGCTGCTCTCGATTGGCTTCCTGCCCGATGCGGTCAAGCAAAGGCTGGAAAAATTGGCTGGTGTGGTGGTTCGCTTTGGCGATTTGTCCCTCTCCGGGCACGCTCGCCTGTTCCTGTTGTCGGTGGCCGTCTATAGCGTAGGGGACAACGGTTAGTGGTGTCTTTCCGCTCTCGGCGAGGGGAGGAAAAACAGGCTTGTGGTGAATGGCACTGACTTAAGCAAGATGCTCCGTCATTCCAGCGTTCTTTTGGCTGGAATCCAGGTTTT
>JAUXCW010000117.1 GCA_030618705.1 Gammaproteobacteria bacterium
CCTCCTCCGCGATAAAGCTCAAGCCGTGGGGAAGAAAAACCGGCAGAACCATGTCGAAGGCCAGGCGCAAAAAGCCCGGGGAATCACAGACCCAGTTCATAACCGGGTCATCATGAAAAGCACGGGCCAGAATGTCGCTGGCGATTTCCCGGTCCGCCATGCCCAGTGTGCGTATTTTCATTGAGGTGCAGGCCCTATGCAACGCGCTTCAATAGCATACGCCCATAATACCGGGGGATAAGCCCGGTGGGTATCCCCCGTATGGCCCGCACCGGGACAGAAAACCTGAATCGCCCTCGCTAATGGCCCGGTTTATCATAACGCGCGTAGATGACGTCGCGCTTGAAGGTACCGGGTATTTCCCGCTGGACAATTTGTAGATCGACTCGCCCATGCGCGAGCTGCTTATTACTCCGCGCTCGAGAACGGAGGGTCGGGGATGGCTGCCCCCGGATGGGGATAACCCAGCTTGCGGATACTCCACACAGTGCCGTGATCCTCACTGGCCGGGCGCAATTCCGCGTACAGCACGATCTGCTCGTCCTCTGGCAATTTAATGTCCACCTCCTGTTCTACTCTCGCCAGCGCGCCCAGTGAAAGACGACGCGTACCGGAGCGCGCGGCGACCTTGCCATCTGGCAGCACGGCCAGCAATTCCAGTGTAACGTCCTGCTCTACATAGGTATCGTTGAGCAGAATGACCGGCACCGAAACATCCACGCCCCGTTGATAGAAAGCCTGGCTCCAGTTCCTGATATAAACCATCAATGGTGCAAAGGCACTGCGGGCATAACGCGCCCAGCGCGGCTCCAGGACCAGCTCAGGAATATCGATAAAATTGTCACAGGTCGCGCTGGTATCCCGGATCTCCCAACCGGCCGGAACCGACTCTTCGTCGATGCATTTGCTGAGATAGACGAAATGCTGGACGCCGGCGTAACCACGCTGGGCGCGCCAGAAAGCGGATATTTCTGACACCAGGTAGGCATAGGCCTCCCTGGCCTCTTGCGGATTCAGGTCCTGGTCCGGCGCGACGGAATTGAATCCCGCGGCACCCAACGGTGTCGGCTTGCCTAGCCGGGTCAGCCATAGCCAGGCATATTCATTGTTGATAAAGGGGTGATCCATAGCGGCGTCGTAGGTTGCAAACGCGCCCCATGTGGACTGTACCGGCTGGCCGTCCATGGCGTCGAAATCAGCCATCGTGTAAACTTTTTTATTCGCATTGAGCCAGCCACCGCTATTCAATTTGTAGGGGTGCTCTTCGATAGGATCGCCAGGTGCATCCGGGGCTTCGTAGCCGCCGTTCTCCCATTGCCGGGTGCTATCCAACTGCCGCACTCGCCTGATCACCTCTCCCGACATCAGGTTATGATTTTCATTGGAGGAATCCCACCAACCGATGGCGGGATGATTCCAGTTCTCTGTTATCCAGCCCCTGAATTCTTTCTCCAGCTCGACTATCGACCAGTGCTTCGATTCGCTGTATATCATCGGCGACCAGAAATTGTATTCATCGGCGATAATCAGGCCGATCTCATCGGCAAGGTCGTACCACAGGTTGGGCAGGCGTCCGTTGTGAGGGCGAAAGCTGTTCCAGTGAAATTGCTTCGGGTAGCCACCCAGGAGCTGGCGCACCCAGGCCTCATCCCAGGGTAAGTGTTTTCGCTGCGGATCGTCGAAAAAACGATGCAGGGCAATATTGGTGCCGCGCAAATAGTAGAGGCGATTGTTCAGGTAAAAACCCTTGCCCTCACCTCCCTTCCACTCCACCTTGCGCATACCGAAGCGAGTCGCGCGGTCGTCCGCCGGATGCCCGTCGATATCGACTTGAGAGTGAGCGAGATAGAGGAACGGAGATTCCGGGCTCCACAATCTGGCATCCGGCAACTCGAAAACCTGCTCTACTACCGTACTCGCCCCGGCTGCCAGGGTGAAAGCGCTTGCCACAGAATTAACCGTACCGGCTCCCGACTCCCACTCTGTAACGTGCTGAATGATCGAACCGCTATGGTTTTCCGAACTGCCGTTGTGCAGCGTGGATTTAACCACTACCCTGCCCCGGTCGATATCCGGTTCTATCTTGACCGTTGCGAGCGACACGGGCCCGGTCAACACCAGGCTGACCGAATCCCACAAACCGGGATACCAGCGGTCTTTTTCCGTATCGGCGCCGGCCGGAATAAAAGCCGGAACCTGCCCCCTGTCTGCCCCGAGGCGTACGATCAATTCGTTTTGCTCCCCATAACGGATCGCCTTGCCGGCGTTGTACTCCGACAGGGTGAACGCGCCGAAATGCTCACCCAGTGGTATTCCGTTGAGCCAGACCTTGACGCCGTACTTGGCCTTGTGCAAACAGATAAAGGCCTGGTCTGCCCCCTGTAGCGGAACCTGAAATCGATACCGATACCAGAACACATCGCGCTGATCGCTGGCCATTCCCACCTCGGTAAAAGGCGGTGTCGCCTCAGTCAGAAACCCGGGAACCTGCGCCCGATGGCCGAACTGCGCGGGCGGAGTATCGCCCATCACTCCCTGTTCAACTTCCCACTCTCCACTGAGCGACAGGGTACGGCGAACCGATTCCCCCCAATTGGCATGACTGTTGTGGCAGGCGGCGACAGGGTATGCACCCGCCACACTGGCCTGGTAATTTTCCGATGGCTGGAAATCGGTAAGATAGGCCACAACCGTCTCATTGGTGGCAAGCCAGCCGATTATTCTGCCGCTATTGACCGCCAGCAATAACAGCACAACCACCAGCACAAGGAGTGTGATAGCCACGATCTTGAACAGTTTTTTCATACAGATTTATCCCCGGGCAGAAGCTAGCCAAGCAGTATCAAAACCGCCAACCCGGCTAACAAAAACAATAATAGGGGAATCACAATCATCAAACTATGCCAGCCAACCAGCGCCACATTCGGGCTCCCCCTGCGTTGCCAAAACCTGCAGGCCAGGTCGACCACGCCAATCAGGAATATCTGCAAGATGAGATACGGAATGAGAAAGACCAGGGCCGACAGGCCAGGCCACCCCAGCACCGCGACACCTGCCACCAACTCCTTGCCGACCCAGGCCAATGGGAGCAACAACGCGGCCGGCAAACCCTTGCTGCCATGAAAGCATAACCAGGCATAAACCAAAGAACCGCCCAACAAGATTGTGCCAAACAGCAACAGGCCCAGGGTGTTTTTGACGGGCAGCGCCAGCCCCCACCGCGATGCACCGTCATATAGCTGTGTCAGTACGATACAGAGCAGAACCATCGCAAACGCGGTCAACCATGGCCTGCCGTATGTCACTCCACTCCCGGGCACTAGTTACTGCTCCCTTTTGTCGCTGCTTTCTCCAGTGCCTCCAGGCGCGGCAGTAGTCGTTGCTCCAGCTCTCGTCCGGCCGGGGTGTGTAGCAAGTTACTTTTCTCCCGCGGATCCTGTAACAGGTCGAACAACTCGTCCTCCCTGCCCATTTGGTAATCGATCAGTATGTGGCTGCGTGTGCGCAAGGCGCGCTGGGCCGGCACCCGGTAGGGTGCGTCGACAAAGTAACTGTACAGCCACTCCTCTCGCAGTGCATAGTCGCGATCTTCCAGCAGCGGAACCAGGCTCTTTCCCTGTACGGCATCTGGCACCACGGCCCCGGCAAGTTCCAGCAAGGTCGGCGCGAGATCGATATTCAGAACCATTTCACTATTGCGCCGTCCGGGGTCGCGCAATCTGGCGGGGTAACGCAGCAAGAAGGGAATGCGAATGGATTCCTCGTAGGCCCAGCGCTTGTCCACCAGGCGATGCTCACCCCAGAGGTAGCCGTTATCCCCCGCATAGACGACAATGGTGTTTTCAGTCAAACCCGTTTCATCCAGTTTGTCCAGAATCAGGCCGATCTGCTGGTCCAGCGCCTCCAGGGTCTCTGCATAGGCGCGCATTTTCGTTTCCAGGGGGCTCCAGATCTGGTGCATATAGTTGCCATCAACCAGGGTGACCCAGGGATCCGCCTCATCCGGTAGCTCAATCGGCTGGTTCGCGTATTTGCCGGCCAATTCCTCAGGAGGCGTCATACTGAGATGGGCGGCCTTGTGGGACAAATACAGCGCAAAAGGTGTATTGCGCTGCTGCTCGATAAAGGCGAGGGCGAAATTGGTCAGGTCTTTGGTAATGTAGCCGTCGATCGCCACACCGGGCATCGGGCTCTCTCCCACCGCCAGGCGTTTGCCGTTGACGATATACGGCGTGTCGTAGTAGCGCCCCTGCCCCGCGGTAATATCAAAACTGATAAACAGGTCGACACCCCGAAGCGTGGGTAAACCACCGGGCATATGCCATTTTCCGATAAAGGCGGTGCTGTATCCCCGGGCCTTCAGCCCCTCGAAAAAGGTGACATTGCTGTCCCGCCATGGCGTTAAATTGTTCTGTACCCCATGTTGCTGGGGGTACTGGCCGGTGAGGAAACTGGCCCGTGAAGGACTGCACAGGGAAGAGGTGACAAACGCGTTCTCAAACAGGATGCCCTCGTTGGCGATACGATCCAGGCTGGGCGTCTGGATAAAAGCATGGCCCGCCGCGCTCATATAGTTCCAGCGGTGATCGTCGGACAAAATAAAGAGGATATTCGGCGGGTTTTCGGCACCAGCGGCTTGAACGAATAAAACGAACAGAAACAGGTAAGCGAATACCCCGCTCCATTTAGTATTTTTTTTAGTCAGCGCCATCACTGCACTATATACTCATACGCCAGGACAAGAAATAGTACTATTTTCCGCGCTGAACGGTCTCTACCCGGGCATCCCGTGACAACAGTCTCTCTACTATCACGCAGTCCGGCAATATCCGGCAATATCCGGCAATAGATGCAGCTCAGGATGCCAGGGCCAGGAGCTGATACTTGAGGCAGGTCAAAAATAGTGCGCGACAGGAGCCAGTGTGATTGACCAATCACCACTAATCCCGTATATATTGACGGGCTTATTAAAAAAACAAGCGTGTAGCGTATTTTGTTTCTTTTTTATAAATAGACAGATACTGATAGACAGAATAGATATACGGAAAATTTCAGACCACTTGATATGTAGCGGTTGCTGTAACGCCGCGCTTTAAGAAAGACAGTCAGCTCCAGCCAGATATTCGAGCATTGCAAGGGGCTGCCAGACAACAAAGAGAAAATCTGGAGGAAGTATCGTGAGACAACTATCACTTGTCATCGCTATCTTGTTGCTCAGCCCCATAGGCCACGTCGTTGCCAAAGACCCCACCGCACCACTTCTCAAAGAAGAGCAGGCCCGTATCGGCAGCAACCAACAAGCCCAGAAGCGGGTCGACCAGGTCCACAAGAAAACCGGGGAAATGCTTAGCGACTTCCAGAACAAGTTAAAGGTTGTCGACGGTCTGAAGGTATATAACGCGCTGCTGGCGAGACAACTGGAAAACCAGCAGGTCAGTATAGAAACCCTGAAGACAACCATCTCCAATGCCACCGTCATCGAGCGTCAAATCGTACCTCTGCTTATCCGCATGCTGGACGGGCTGGAAACGTTTATCGCCCTGGATATCCCCTTCGTTCTTGCGGAACGTGAACAGCGGGTAGTCAAGTTAAAAGCTCTGATGGAGCGCGCCGACCTCACCGTCGCGGAAAAAACCCGCCGGGTGTTTGAAGCATACCAGATAGAAAACGACTTTGGCCGAACCGTGGAGGCATACAAGGGAAAGCTCAACCTCGACGACAAGTCCTTTGACGTCGATTTTTTGCGTATCGGTCGCATTGCACTGATGTATCGCAGCGCCGGCAATGACCGCTTTGGTTACTGGGACAATAGCAAACGGCAGTGGACCGAAACCACCGAGAGCAACTATCGACGCAATATCGACAAGGGCCTGAAAATAGCCCGTCAGGAAACGGCTCCCGAGCTTTTCGCGGTACCGGTTCCGCCGGCACGGGAGGCTTTGTAATGAAAATCCTGACGACGTTGAAGTGGATGCTGTTTGGCTCGGTAATTTTTTACACTACGGTCGCAAACGCGGCGAATGAGAAACCCGCGCTCGATCTCGACCAACTGCTGGAACAGGTAAAACAGGGGCGCGTCGAGGACAACGCGGTGAACCGGCAGCGTGTCGCAGAGTTCAAAAAGGAGCAGGCACAGCAGCAAAAAAGGCTTGCAGACCTTGCCGCTGAAGAAAAGCGTCAGGAAGATGTCAGCCGTGAACAGGAAAAATTGTTCGAGGAAAACGAACTTCTCATCGATGATCTCCAGCAAAGAATGACCGAGCGGCTGGGCTCACTGCAAGAGTTGTTTGGTGTTCTACAGCAGGTAACCAGCGATGCCCAGGGGAACTTCTCCAACTCGCTCACGCAAATACAGAACCCCGGGCGCAGCGAATACCTGACAGATTTTGCCGCCAAAATGGGACAGACCACCGACCTGCCCTCGATCAAGGAAATTGAAAGACTCTGGTACGAGCTGCAGTGGGAAATGACCGAGTCAGGCAGGATCGTCAAGCTAAACATGCCGGTACTGACCAATGAAGGAGAAGAGCGTGAGCAGGAGCTAATTCGAATTGGCAGCTTTAATCTTGTATCCGATGGCCAATATTACCAGTACGTTCCCGAAACAGCCCGGGTGGTCGAGTTCGGACGCCAACCCAACCGGCGCTATATGGACGGGGCCAGCAATATCGCAAGTGCCACAGACATCATTCCCTTCACCATCGACCCAACCCGTGGCCAGCTCATGGCGCTGCTGGTGCAGGCGCCCAACCTGAAAGAGAGAGTCGAACAGGGAGGCGTAATCGGCTACCTGATCATCAGCCTCGGCATTGTCGCGCTAGTAATCGCGCTCTATCGCCTGGTGGTCCTGAGCATCATCGGTCGCAAGATTCGCTCCCAACTGCAAAAACTGGAAGAGCCCGGCGACAACCCTCTGGGCCGGGTATTGAAAATCTACCAATCGAGTCCCCAGTGGGATACAGAAGTTCTCGAGTTGAAGCTTGGCGAGGCTATTTTGCGGGAACTGCCCAAAATCAATCGCGGCCTGGGTTTCCTCAAAATCGTTGCCGCTGTAGCCCCTCTCATGGGCTTGTTGGGTACGGTGACCGGAATGATTATTACCTTCCAGGCCATTACCTTGTTCGGCGCCGGCGATCCCAAGTTAATGGCCGGCGGCATCTCCCAGGCCTTGGTCACTACGGTATTGGGCCTCACCGTGGCCATTCCCACCCTGTTGATGCACCAACTGGTATACAGCCGGGCCAAACAAATCAGCGAGGTCCTGGAACAGGAAGCTGTAGCTCTGACCGCATTGCAGGCCGAGGACTAACTCGTGCTGTCGATGGTCGACAATTTCTTTCCCTGGTTCGGCGACATGGTCGAATTGGGCGGAGATATTCTGCTGGTCATTATCTTTATAGCCGCACTGATATGGTCTCTGGTCGTCGAGCGCATGGGCTATCTGCAATGGGTTTACCCGAAGCAACGGACCCGTGCCCTGGCGCTGTGGCAACAACGGCCGGAACGCCGCAGCTGGCATGCGCGGCAGTTCAGGGAGTTGCTGATCGCCCGACTCAACCGTGACCTGAAGCGCAATATCGACCTGACGCATACATTGATCAAGCTCTGCCCCCTGCTTGGCCTACTGGGAACGGTGATTGGCATGCTGGAAGTATTTGATGCGGTGGCGGCCACGGGCTCCAATAATCCGCGCCTGACCGCTTCGGGCGTGTCCAAGGCCACGGTAACGACCATGGCGGGAATGGTCGTGGCCATCGCCGGCATGTTGATCATCAGCTTCGTCAACCGACGAGTAAGCGCTGAGAGTGAAAAGCTGAATGAATATCTGGATTTCGATGTCAGTCAAGCAGACCAATAGCAGGTGAACCATGCGCCGTTTTCTCGGTAGTAGCAACGAAGAGCAGGAAGCGAGTGTCGACATTACTCCCATGCTGGATGTAGTGTTTATCATGCTGATTTTTTTTATTGTCACGGCGACCTTCGTCAAGGAATCCGGCATCGATGTCAATCGCCCACAAGCCAAAACCGCCGTGGTCAAGGAAAAAGCCAACATCCTGATAGCCATCGATGCCCACAATAAGATATGGATCAATCGCCGGGAGGTGGACGTGCGTTCAGTAAGACCCAGTATCGAACGGCTGCATGCAGAAAATCCCAAGGGCTCCGTCGTCATCCAGGCTGACCGCGACTCCACCAATGAGGTGCTGGTCCAGGTCATGGACGCATCGCGCCTGGCTGGTGTCTACGAGATTGCCCTGGCCGCCGAGGACTGATTCCATGGCACATGGCGACATTGCACAACTCAGCGACCGCGGTCACCTCTGGCGCCTGTTAGCCAGCCTCATCGTGGGCGCAGTCTGCGCCCTGTTGCTGACCTGGTTCATGTACGAGTTGATCCATTCGACCCAGCAAAGACTCGATGAATCAAAGCGCGCCCATATGCTGGACTTTGTCCGCCTGAGGCGCGATGAGTCCTCCGCCAAAAAGCAAGCCCGCCCGACGCGGCCGGTTCAGCCCGATGCACCGTCGGCGCCCGCCGCCCCCAAGGCTGACAGTAGCTCGGCAGAGGCTACCCTCGCCGTCAGTGCCCTGCCCGACGGCTCCGGCGTCGAGCTCAAGATCGGCGGCCTGGGTTTCGGTGGTTCCGACGGTGAGTACCTGCCTATCGTCAAGGTAGCCCCGATATACCCGCAGCGCGCCATGAGCGCGGGCATCGAGGGCGAGTGCGTGGTCAAATATACCGTAACCAGTACCGGTTCGACCCGGGATGTCGTGGTGATCGAAGACATGTGTGTCCACGGCTCGTTTCATCGCCCCTCCATCCAGGCTGCCGAAAAATTCAAGTACAAACCGCGAATTATCGATGGCGAAGCCGTTGAGGTACATGATGTGTACAACCGATTTATTTTCAGTCTTAAAAAGCAGTAGTAGGCGGTATCCGCTACTCGTCGCCCTGTTGCTGCTCGCCAGCTTTTCCCTGCAGGCGCGGGAAGTCAGCCGCAGTACCGGCCTGCGGCAGTCTGTCTATGAAGAAATGCAGGAAGTCCAGCAACTGGCTGAAAACGACGAATTGGACAAGGCCCATGCCAGGCTGAAAAAAATGCAGGGCGGCAAACTATCCGACTACGAACTGGCCCAGAGCTGGTTTCTCACCGGTTATGTCTATTATCGCCAGGAAAACTACAAGGGCGCGCTCAATGCCTACGAGAAAGTGCTCGCCAGCGATAACATACCCCCGGGCACGCGGCAAAATGTGCTGAGCACCCTGAGCCAGATCAGCATGGTGACGGAGGACTACCAGAGGGCACTGAACTACGTGGACCAACTATTGGCCATCAGTGAGGAGCCGAGCCCCGACCACTATATTCTCAAAGCCCAGGTACTGTTCCAGCTGGAGCGCCTGGACAAGTCGATGGTCGCACTGGAAAAAGGCCTACAACTGCAGCAGGAGCGAGGGCAAGCACCGCGGGAAAACTGGCTGCTGCTGAAAAACGCCATTCTGTACAGCAGAAGCGACTACCGCGGTATGTTGCGGGTATTACAGCAATTGATTGCCCTCTACCCCAACGAGCGGTACCTGTTTAATATGGCCAGCATCTACGGCGAACTGGACCAGAGCGTGAAACAACTGGCCCTGATGGAACCGCTCTATGAACGCGGCAGTCTGAACAACTCCTCCCAGCTGGTCAA
>JAUXCW010000059.1 GCA_030618705.1 Gammaproteobacteria bacterium
GCTGGTGTTGCAACGCCCAATATCCGATCATAGCAACTCCGGATCCAGCTTATCGAGGGCCTCTTGTTTATGTCGACGGTAGACCAGAATCTGCACCCCGCCTCCTATTACCTCGACACGGTCTCCGGCGACAAGCACTGGCCGCCATTGGCCGGCGACAAAAGCTGTGATGTCTGCGTCATCGGCGGTGGCTTCACCGGTATCAGCGCGGCGCTGAACCTGGCGGAGCAGGGTTTTAATGTCGTCCTGCTAGAGTCGCAGTATATCGGCTGGGGCGCCAGTGGTCGCAACGGCGGCCAGGCCGGGGGCATGCCACGGCAGGACGTCGAGGAGCTGGAGCGAAACTACGGCAAAAGCGTGGCGAAGCAACACTGGGAGCTCAACCAGGCGGCACTCACCGAACTCAAAGATCGCATCCGGCGACACAATATTCCCTGCGACTGGAAAGACGGCATCGTCTCGGCCTGTCGCCGCGACAGCGAGTTGGACTGGTATCGCGGCCACGTGGACATGCTCCGCGCCGACTACCAGGCAGACTATGTCGACTTTCTCTCCGCCGGGGATATGGCGCAGCTTATCGAATCACCGGTCTGCCGGGGCGGCATGATCGATCGACGCAGTGGCCATCTACACCCACTCAATTATGCACTCGGTCTTGCGCGGGCCGCCGATGAGGCCGGAGCGAGCATCCATGAGCAAACCCATGTAAGCGCCCTGAAAAGTGACAGCCAGGGCTGCACTATCTCCACACCACAGGGCACGGTCAGGGCAAAATATACCGTGCTCGGATGCAATGGCTATCTGGAAAAGCTCGAACCGCGCCTGGCCGGGAAAATCATGCCGATCAATAACTATATGCTCGCCACGGAGCCGCTGCCGCCGGCGCTGGCGGAGCAGGTAAGTCGCCGGGACCACGCCTTTTACGACACGCGTTTCGTGGTCAATTACTGGCGCATGTCGGCCGACAAGCGTTTACTGTTCGGCGGCGGTGAGAACTACAGCCGTCGCTTTCCGGCGGATATCAAGCGTTTTGTGCGCAAGCACATGCTGGAGATTTACCCGCAACTCACGTCCACCGCGATCGACTACGGCTGGGGTGGCACCCTGGCGGTGACCATGAACCGCATGCCCCACTTCGGCCGCCTGCCCCACAATATTTATTATGCACAGGGTTACTCGGGACACGGCGTGGTGCTGGCCTCTTTTGCCGGCAAGCTGATCGCCGAAGCACTAAGCGGCACGGCGGCTCGCTTTGATGTGATGGCCAACGTGGCGGTGCCAACCTTCCCCGGCGGCACACTGCTGCGCTGGCCCGGCCTGGTGGCTGCCATGTTTTATTACAGCCTGCGTGACAAGCTGGGTTAAAGCCCGGCGGAAACGGCCCAATCGCCGCTACCGCCGTTAACCCTCTAGTGAGTGGTTTTCACCCTGGACCAGACTCGGCTCTGGACGCGGTCGATCTTCGGCGGAGTCACCACAAAGGTATAGAGCTTGGCTTCCACCTCGGGGGTCGGATAGACCGAGGGGTCGTCCAGGATTTCCTCTTCGATAAACTCCTTCGAAGCCGGCACCGCATTGGGATACCAGACGAAGTTAGTAATATCAGCCATGATGTCCGGGCGCAGCAGGAAGTTGAGGAATTTGTGGGCATTGTCCGGGTGGTCGGCATCCTTGGGGATCGCCAGCATATCGAACCACATACCGGCGCCCTCCCTGGGAATCACATAGATCACCTCGACACCGTTATCGGCCTCATCGGCGCGCTCCGCTGCCTGGATAATATCGCCGGACCATCCCAGCGCCAGGCAGATATCGCCGTTGGCGAGGTCGTTGATGTACTTCGATGAATGGAAGTAACGCATATAAGGACGTATCTCCAGCAGTTTTTCCTGCGCCGCACCTTGCATCAACGCCGCATCCAGCGTATTGGGATCCTCGCCGATATAGTTGAGGGCTGCGGGTATGACCTCATCCGCCGCATCCAGCATGGTAACGCCACAGGACTTGAGCTTGGAGACGTATTTAGGATCGAACAGTAAATCCCAGCTATCCAGTGGCGCATCCGGCCCCAGTGCCTTTTGCACGGCCTGTACGTTGATTCCCAGACCCGTGGTTCCCCACAGATAGGGAATGGAGTACAAATTACCGGGGTCGGCATTTTGCAGCTTGTCCATCAACGCCGCATCCAGATTCTTGTAATTGGGCAATCTGGATTTATCCAGTTGCTGGAATACCCCCGCCTTGATTTGTCGCGCCAGGAAGGCCGAGGACGGAACGACGATATCGTAACCGGTCTTACCGGACAACAACTTGGCTTCCAGCACGCCGTTGTCATCGAATACATCATAGGTGACCTTGATACCGGTCTCGGCCTCAAACTTGGCCAGGGTATCCTCGGCGATATAATCAGACCAGTTGTATACGTTGAGGACCTTTTCCTCCTCCGCCTGGCTGAGCCCTGTCGCCCCCGCCAATAGCAGGGTGCTCGCCGCCAGTATCGCTGTTATGCTTTTCATGGTCTTTCCTCTATTGATTGTTCTGCTGTCATTGCATCATGCCTGATCCTGCTGCTTTTGTGCACCCTGCAAATCCACAAGCCTCAGCCGCTCCTGGCGCCGCAACACCCACCAGGCGACAAAGGTAAACGATGAGACAACCGCAATCAGCAAGGCCGACAGGGCATTGACCTTGGGACTCACGCCGAGGCGCACACTGGAGAATACTTCCATCGGCAGCGTCGTGGACCCCGGCCCCGAGACAAAACTGGCGATCACCAGGTCGTCGAGTGATAGGGTAAAAGCCAATAACCAACCCGCTGCAAGAGCGGGCGCGATAATCGGCAGGGTGATCACAAAAAACACCTTGAGTCGGTTTGCGCCCAGATCCAGCGCCGCCTCCTCGAGGGATTCGTCCAGATCTTGCAAGCGCGAGTTTACCACCACGGTGACATAGGCCATGCAAAACGTGGTGTGGGCAATCCAGATCGTCAGCACTCCCCTGCCGTCGGGCCAACCGATAAATTGGTCGAGACTGACGAACAACAAAAGCAGCGACAGACCGGTGATTACTTCCGGCATGACCAGCGGCGCGGTAATCATACTGGTGAACAGCATTTTGCCCTTGAACACGCCGAAACGCACCATAATAAGCGCGGCCATGGAGCCCAGCACCACTGCGGCACTGGCGCTCATAAAGGCGATTTTGAGACTCATCCAGACTGCATTCATCATCTGCTCATCGCGGAATAATTCTCCATACCACTTGACGGAGAACCCCGACCAAACAGTCACCAGGCGAGACTCGTTGAAGGAATAGATAATGAGTATCACTATCGGTATGTAGAGAAAACCGAAACCCGTCACCAGCACCGACCAGGACAAGCGTGTCAGCCATCGACTATGCATCCGGCTTCAACTCCAGATCACGGGCCTGGTAACGGTGAAAGAGCGTTATCGGCAGCACCAGCAACAGCAACATGACCACCGCCACAGCGGAGGCACCAGGCCAGTTTCGAGCATTGAAAAATTCCGCCCACAGCAGCTTGCCGATCATCAGCGAATCCGGACCACCGAGTAATTCCGGGATAACGAACTCGCCCACCGCGGGAATAAATACCAGCATGGAACCGGCGATGATTCCCGACAGGCTCAGCGGCAGGGTAATGCGCACAAAGCTCTTCCAGGGTTGCGCGCCGAGATCCGCCGCCGCCTCCAGCAAGCTGTAATCGAGCTTTACCAGGTTGGCATAGATCGGCAATATCATAAAAGGCAAATAAGCGTAGACGATGCCGATATAGACCGCGACCGATGTGTGCATGATCTCCAGTGGCTGCTCGATGACACCGAGGTACTGGAGGAAATTATTCAACAGGCCGTTGCTCTTGAGAATGCCCATCCATGCATAGATGCGAATAAGAAACGAGGTCCAGGACGGCAGTATCACCAGCATGAGGCAGATATTGCGGCTGTGCGTCGGCATCCGGGCAATAATGTAAGCCATCGGATAACCCAGCAACAAGCAAAACAGGGTGGAGAAAAACGCGATTTTAACCGAGTTCAGGTAGCCCCTCAGGTACAGGTCGTACTCATAGAGATCGATATAATTGAACAGGTTCAGGCTGAATGTCAGTACATCGTCTACCACGGCCACCAGGTTGGTAAAAGGCGGCTGGGCCAACTGGCTCTCGGCAAAGCTGATCTTCAGGACAATGGCGAACGGGGCGAGGAAGAAAAACAACAACCAGACATAGGGTACGGCGATAACCAATGATCGGCCCGGCCGCCAGGATGTCAAGCGGGCCATTCTCACGAGTACAGCACCACACCGCAAGTGTCAGACCAGCTGACGTAGACTTCATCTTCCCAGGTAATACGCTGGTCTTTATCGCTGGCCAATTGGCGATTGATATTGCCCACGGAAGCCATGATGATCATGCCCGATCGCAGCCGAATATGATAAATCGAATGGCTGCCGAGGTAGGCAATGTCCTCGACCACGCCCCTCGCCATATTGTATTGCTGGGACGGCGGCTCCCTGCTGACATTGATTTTCTCCGGCCGCACGGCCACAGCCAATTCCATGCCCTCTGTACCGGTGATGCCGTGTCCAATGTACAAATTGCAGTCGAGGGCATCAGCCTGGATTTCGGCACAATCCACCGCGTCGGCCTTTAGGGTGCCCTCGAACATATTGACCGAGCCGATAAATTCCGCGGTCATCCGGCTGTTGGGTTGCTCGTACACTTCCATGGGCGTTCCCACCTGGCTCAGCACCCCGTTGTTCATGACGCCGACGCGATCGGCCATTGTCATCGCCTCCTCCTGGTCGTGGGTAACCATGACGCAGGTGACGCCGACCTCCTCCAGTATGTTGACGATCTCCAATTGCATGCGGGTGCGCAACTTTTTGTCCAGGGCGCCCATGGGCTCGTCGAGCAGCAACAGTTTAGGCGACTTTGCCAGGCTCCTCGCCAGGGCGACGCGCTGCTGCTGACCACCGGAGAGTTGGTGCGGCTTCCTGTGTGCATAGCCGTTCATCTGCACCAGTTCGAGAACCTCGGCGACCTTGTCGGCGATCCGGGCTTTGGGCATCTTGTCCTGCTTGAGGCCGAAGGCGATGTTTTTTTCTACCGTCATATGGGGGAACAGCGCATAGGACTGAAACATCATATTCATCGGGCGCTGGTAGGGTGGACGCCGGGACAGATCCTCGCCATCGAGAAGAATGCTTCCCGCCGAGGGCACCTCGAAACCGGCTAACAGCCTCAGTAAGGTGGTCTTGCCGCAGCCGGACGCGCCCAGCAAGGCGAATATTTCACCCTGGTAAATATCCAGACTGACATTATCGACCGCCAGCACTCCGTCGAAATCCTTGCTGACGCCGTTGATCTGCAACTGTACTTTGCGGACGGAGTTGCTTGTTGAACTGACGGAAGATGACATGGTCGAATCCGGGCGTATGTTCAGTGCTTTAGAGAATACCCAGCGCCTGCGCTGTTTTATCGAGGCTCGATGCCGTTAGCTCCACCATCTCGTCAATATGGGATCTATCCATGACCAGCGGCGGCGAAAACAGCATAGTGTCTTTGGTCGCGCGTAGAATCAAGCCGTCTTGCAGGGCAAAATCACGACACATCGAGCCGGTGTCGCCACGCTTTGGAAAAAATGTACGACTGCTCTTGTCTGCGACCAATTCCAGCGCCCCCATCAGGCCGACGCTACGCGCCTCCCCGACCAGGGGATGCCCGGCCAACTCCTGCAATAGTTTACTGAAATAGGGGCCGGTGTCACTGGCCACTCGTTCGACAATGCCCTCCGCCCGCATCAGGCGGATATTGGCCACAGCGACGGCCGCACATACCGGGTGACCCGAATAGGTGTAACCGTGATTGAATTCGCCGCCTTGCTCGATAAGGCTGTGGGCGACGCGGTCACCCACCAATACGGCGCCAATTGGGAGATAGCCCGACGACATACCCTTGGCCACCGGCATCAGGTCGGGGACGATACCGAATGTATCGGAGCCGAACCAGGCGCCGGTTCGGCCAAAACCGCATATCACCTCATCGGCGATCAACAGGATATCGTATTTTTTGCAGATCGCCTGTATCTCGGCCCAGTAGCCCGGTGGTGGAATAATAACCCCACCGGCGCCCTGTACCGGCTCGCCGATAAAGGCGGCCACCCGGTCGGCTCCCAGGTCGAGAATCTTGCTCTCCAGCTCCCGCGCCGCTCGCAGACCGAATTCCTCCGGGCTCAAGTCACCGCCGAGCTCGTACCAATAGGGCTGCATAATATGCTCGATATCCGGTATCGGCAGCCCGCCCTGCTTATGCATATAGTCCATGCCGCCAAGACTGGCGCCGGCCATGGTGCTGCCGTGGTAAGCATTGTCCCGGGAAATAATAACGGTGCGCCCGGCCTGTCCCTGGATGTCCCAGAAACGCCGCACCATCCGCACGATGGTATCGTTAGCCTCGGAGCCCGAACCGGTGAAGAAAGAATAGTTGAACTGCGGTGGGGATAGCTCCGCCAGCAACTCGGCCAGCTCCAGCGTGGGCGGGGTGGCGGTATTGAAGAAGCTGTTGTAATAAGGCAGCTCCTGCATTTGTCGTGCGGCCACCTCGGCAAGTTCCGTACGACCGTAGCCCATATTGACACACCACAGGCCCGCAAAACCGTCCAGTACCCGGTTGCCGTCACTGTCCCACAGATACACGCCTTCCGCGCGGGTAATGATACGGCTACTGTTGCCGTGCAGCTTTGTCAGGTCGGTAAAGGGATGGAGGTAGTGATCCCGATCCAGGGCCTGCCACTCGGCGGTGGTGTGCTGTCGCATAGAAAGATCCATAAGTCCTACCAGAGCCTAGACGTTTAACAGCAGGAACTCGCGCTCCCACGAACTGATGACCTGAAAAAAGGTTTCATACTCTTTGCGCTTGATGGCCGTATAGGCAACGATAAAGCGCTCCCCCAGCATCTCCTTGAGCGGCTCGCACTGGTCCAGACGATCCAGCGC
This sequence comes from Gammaproteobacteria bacterium, assembly GCA_030618705.1. GTDB lineage: Bacteria > Pseudomonadota > Gammaproteobacteria > Pseudomonadales > JAHEGP01 > JAHEGP01. Next base: position 7,018 of record JAUXCW010000059.1, read on the forward strand.
CTCCCCCAGACTGCGGGGAAGGGCAAAAGGAGAATCGTAGGCCGAGGTTTCCAGTGGCTCTGTCGGCGTCAGGCCCTCCTTTATGCCCAGGTAGCCGCAGGCCAGTGACACGGCGAAAACCAGGTAGGAGTTGGTATCCGCCCCGGCGAAACGGTTTTCTACCCGCGTCGCCTCGGGGTGGTCTATCGGCACTCGCAAACCGCAGCTGCGATTGTCATAGCCCCAGTGAACATTGATGGGGGCGGAATTATCCCGGGCAAACCGCCGATAGGAATTGACATTGGGTGCGAACAAGGCCGTGGCAAACGGTGCGTACTTCTGGATGCCCGCAATATAACTCAGGAACAGGGTATTCGGTTTGCCGTCGCCGTCGATGAAAATATTTTTACCACTCTCCTGGTCGAGGATACTCTGGTGAATGTGCATGGAGCTTCCCGGCTCCGACTCCATCGGCTTGGCCATAAACGTCGCATAGATATTGTGCCGCATGGCAGCCTCGCGCATGGTGCGCTTGAAGAAAAACACGTGGTCCGCCAGCTCCAGCGCGTCGCCGTGGACAAAATTGACTTCCAGCTGTGCCGCCCCTCCCTCGTGAATCAGTGTATCGAGGTTCAGATCCATGGCCTCACAGAAGTCGTACATATCCTCGAACAGGGGGTCGAATTCGTTGACGGCGTCGATACTGTAGGACTGCCGCGCTGTCTCCGCCCGCCCGGAGCGACCGATAGGCGGCTTCAGGGGTGTGTCCGGGTCGGTATTGCGCTGCACCAGGTAGAACTCCACCTCGGGCGCCAATACCGGCTGCCAGCCCTTGTCACGGTAGAGTCGAAGTACCCGCTGCAGGATGCTGCGGGGTAATAGCGGATCCTTATAAGTCTCATCGAGGCCGCAGATAATCTGGGCGGTGGGATCCTTGACCCAGGGCACCAGGCGAACCGACTTGGGGTCGGGCTTTAGTACCAGGTCGTACTCCCGCGGGTCGATAATATCATCGAACTCCTCGGGCCAATCGCCGTTTACCGTCTGCACAAAGATGCTTTCCGGCAGGCGCATGCCCTCTTCGCGAAAAAAGCGACTGGACGGTATGATCTTGCCCCGGGCGTTACCGGTAATATCCGGTACGATACACTCGACCTCGGTAATGCCGCGTTCTTTAAACCAGGCTTTTATGTGCTCCATGGAGATAGAAGGTACCCTTTTTCATTTAACATACAAGCCCTGTTGTATTTATTCAACAGCTCGCGCTAAAAAATACTTTACACCAATCGCGCCCGGGGCATAATGAATAAGCGTTGAATATAATAACCATCCTCCAGGATGAGGAGTATCACCGTTTTGACCGACCCCGCTTTCACCGATGATATGCTCGAGCAGTTCCTGAGCCGTTACCCCGACACACTCTACTGCGATGTCATGATCGCCGATATCAACGGCGTGCTTCGGGGCAAGCGCATCAATACGGCCAGCCTGGCTAAAGTTGCCCACGGGCAGTTCGTCATGCCCATGTCGCTGTTTGCCACCCAAATCACTGGCGACTGCGTCGAGCAAACCGGCTTGAGCCTGGACACCGGCGATACCGATTACCCCTGCCTGCCAATCGACAATACCCTATGCCCCAGCCCGTGGCAACGCAAGGCCATGGCGCAATTACTGGTGGCCATGCAGGATGAGAGCGGCACCCCCCTACCCTATGACCCCCGGACTGTACTGCAGGGCTTGCAGCAACGTCTTGCCGCTATGGGTTTCGAGGCCATGGTCGCCCTCGAGCTGGAGTTTTACCTCTGTGACCGCGAGCGCGACCCCATGGGCCGCCCCCAACCTCCGCTGTCTCCGGTGACCGGCATTCGCGAAAACAACACCCAGGTCTACGGCTTGATCGAGCTGGACGACTACCAATCGCTGATGGACGATATTGCCACGGCGGCGAGCATGCAGGGGATTCCCGCCACCGCCACGGTAGCGGAATATGCACCCGGGCAATTTGAGGTCAACCTTAAACATGTACCCGACCCGGTATTGGCCTGCGACCACGCGCTGTTACTCAAGCGCCTGATCAAGGGCGTCGCCTCGGCCCACGGCTATGAGGCCAGTTTTATGGCCAAGCCCTACCGCCAGCTCGCCGGCAGTGGTTTGCACGTGCATATCAGCCTGTTCGATGACAAGGGGCAAAATGTATTCGCCGGCGACCCGGCGAGCGCCACCATGAAACACGCAATCGGCGGCCTGCTGCAAAACATGAATGACTCGATGCTTCTCTATGCGCCACACGGCAACAGCTTTCATCGCTTTGAAAGCGACGGCTACGTACCGATGGCGCCGGCGTGGGGATATAACAATCGCACCGTGGCGCTGCGTATTCCCGCCTCCCGGCCCGGTGATACACGCATCGAACACCGGCTTGGCGGCGCCGATGCCAATCCCTACCTGGCCACCGCTGCTATCCTGGCCGGCATTGTCGACGGCGTTGAAAACCAACTCGAGGCTCCGCGGGCCATCGAGGGCAATGCGCACAAGCAGGTGACGGCATCACTGCACACCAACTGGCACCAGGCCATCGAGCAGTTCGACGCCAGCGCATTTTGTCAGAATTACCTGGGGGCTGATTTTTGCAAGGTCTATTCAACGGTAAAGCATGCGGAACACAAGCTCTACAATAGTATGATCCCGGACTTCGAGTACGATTGGTACTTCCGCACCAGCTGAGGTGAGAGTTTAAAAAACCGGCGGCGTACTCGCCGTCACCAGTTCACAGACCTCGTCACCAATATTGCGAAAACGATGGGGTTTGCGGCAGTCGAAATAATACGCTTCACCCGGGCCGAGGATTCGAGTTTCCCCTTCGATGCTGACCTCGATGTTGCCCTGAATGACGACCCCGCTCTCCTCGCCCTCGTGGCTGAACATCTCCTCGCCGGTATCGCTGCCGGGCAGGTAGAATTCATGCATAAAGGTCAGTTGGCGCTGGGGCAGTGAGGAACCGACCAGGTAATAGCGAATACCCTTGCTGCCGAGATCGGGCTGCTCCTCCGGAACAAAAAAAACCTGTTCGCTATTGGGCTCCACATCGGGGGTAAAAAAATCCGCCAGTGAGATGGGAAGTCCGTCGAGGACTTTCTTCAAGGAGGCGATAGAGGGGCTCACCCGGTTCTGTTCTATCAGGGAGATCGTGCTATTGGTTACTCCCGCCTTCTTTGCCAGCCCCCGCTGGGACAGCCCGCTCTGCGAGCGAAGGCTCTTGAGTCGTTCTCCAATATCAACCACTGGGTCTCAATCCTTTTTCAGCTCGCGGCCCGGATATCCTTGTCTGGAGTGATCTTAATCAGTTTTATGAGCCAATACCAGCCCCTCTCTTACTCCATGATGCCCTGTCGTAGCATCTTTCTCCGCAGGTAGGCGATTTGAGTGGCCAGGGGTAAATCCTTGGGACACATATCATCGCAGCCCAACAGCGTCATGCAGCCGAAAACGCCACTCTCATCCCCTATCAACTCGTAAGTTGCCGCGTCACCCCTCTCGTCCCTGGGGTCCAGGTCAAAACGCGCCAGCTTATTGAGCCCCACCGCCCCGACAAAGTCCGCTTTCATGTGCGCCGTACCACAGGCGGCAACACAGCAACCACATTCGATACAGCGTTCCAGCTCGTAGATATCCCTGGCGAGCTCGGGCTCCATGCGCTCCTCCATCTGATCCAGGTCGCGTTCCACGCTGCTTCCCTGTAACCAGGTCTCCAATCGCTCGCTCATGCCTCGCATCCAACTGCCGGTATCGACCGACAAGTCGGCAACCAGTTTAAAAACGGGCAGCGGCGCCAGGGTAATGTCATCGGGTAATGTTTTGGTCAGGGTTCGGCAAGCCAGGCCGGGCCTGCCGTTGATCAACATCGCGCAACTTCCACAAATACCGGCGCGACAAACAAAATCGAAATTCAAGGAAGCATCCTGGTTTTCCCTTATGTCGCTGAGGGCGATAAACAGCGTCATCCCGGGGGCCTCTTTCAACACGAAGCACTGGATGTGCGGTGTGCTTTTCTCGTCCTGGGGATTGTAACGCAGTATGTGCAGGCGCAATTCCCTACTGGTTTTCTGTATGAGTTCGCTCACGTATCTTCCCCCAGGCGGGCATTGCGTCCACGCAGGTGCGGCGGCAGGCGATCATGGTAGGGCATCAAGGCCTGTTGTACCGCGAAACGATCGGCGTCGCCAAGACCCTGGCAGACCGACTCGATCTGCCCCTCTCGCCGGGCCGTATCGGGGTGCTCGACATGCTCTTTGCTACCATAACCGCGCCAGCCCGGGGGCAACTCCATATCCATGACAGGGATATCTTCATAGGCAATATCCGGCATCGTCGCTCCGGCATCGGGCCAGGAACTCAGGGTTCGCACCAGCCAATCCCGGTCGTTGCGCAGGGGAAAATCGCGGCGAAAATGGGCGCCGCGGCTCTCGGTTCGACGCTGTGCGCCAAGGGCAATGCACAGGGCCAGCTTCAACATTTTCCTCACTCGATAGGCCGCGACCAATTCCGGATTCGCACCCCTGGACTGCTGACGCAGTGCAATATTCGCGCTTCGCTGCAACAACGAATGCAGGGTCGCGACAGCTTGTTCCAACTGCTCTCCGTCACGAAATATCCCCACCTTGTCCGTCATCGTCTGCTGCATGGTTCGCAAAAGATCGACCGCACTTTCCCGGCCCCGACTCTCGCACAAGCCAGACATTTCTCGCCGCTGGCGATGCCAGAATTCACTGACCAGGGAGGTGGAAATAGTTAATTCGCTGTCACTGCTGTCGCAATAATCCGCCACGTATTCACCGACGATCATGCCCGCTACAACCGTCTCCGCCACGGAGTTTCCGCCGAGCCGGTTGAAACCGTGCATATCCCAACAGGCCGCTTCCCCGGCGGAAAACAAACCCCGCAGGGCCTGGCTCTCGCCACGGTAATCGGTGCGAATGCCACCCATGGAATAATGCTGTGCCGGTCGCACGGGAATCAGCTCTCGCACCGGATCGATGCCGAGAAAATACTGGCAGATTTCCTTGACCTCCCGCAAACGGGTATCGATGTGTTTCTGCCCCAGCAGTCGAATATCCAGCCAGAGGTGTTCACCGAAGCGGGACTGCGCCGCTGCCCCCGTCTTCATATGCTCTTCCATGCGACGCGACACCACATCGCGCGATGCCAGCTCGGCTTTTTCCGGCTCATAGTCCGGCATAAAGCGGTGTTCATTGGCGTCGAGCAGCAGGCCGCCATCCCCCCGGCAGCCCTCGGTGACCAGGATGCCCGCCGGGAAAATCCCGGTGGGGTGAAACTGCACCGCCTCCATATTACCCAGCGTCGCCACGCCGGTTTCCAGCGCAATCGCCGTACCGATACCCTCGTTGATCACGGCATTGGTACTCACACGATAAAGGCGCCCGAAGCCGCCACTGGCAATACAGGTCGCTTTGGCGACGTAGGCCAATAACTCGCCGGTGACCAGGTGGCGCACGATCGCGCCATGGCAACGACCCCCGTCATGTATCAGGGCAATGGCCTCTGTGCGCTCATGAACGGGAATACTGTTGGCGATGGCCTGGTCGCTCATGGCATAGAGCATGGAGTGACCGGTGCCGTCGGAGACATAGTTGGTGCGCCATTTTTTGGTGCCGCCGAAATCCCTCGCGTCGATCAAACCGTGGGCTTCGTCCTTTTCGTTGAAGGTAACGGTACTACCGTTGATGACGGCGTCCCGCGCACCTTTTTGCACGCGATTCCAGGGCACACCCCAGGCGGCCAGTTCGCGGACGGCTTTAGGTGCGGTGTGGACGAACATGCGCACGACTTTCTGGTCGGCCCCCCAATCGCTGCCGCGCACTGTATCGGCAAAGTGCACATCTTCATTATCGCCCTCTCCCCTCGCGCAATTGGCGAGGCTGGCTTGCATGCCCCCCTGCGCGGCTGCGGAATGGGAGCGTTTGGGGGGCACCAGGCTCAGCACGATGGCCTCGTGACCACGACGCTTCGCACCGATTGCGACACGGAGCCCGGCGAGTCCGCCACCGATTATGAGCACGTCGGTATAAATTATCTGCACGGGCTAGTTCTCCGTTTGCTGCGCGGGGACATAACGCTCTCCGATGTGGTCTCGATGCTCGAAGCCGATTTTCATATAGGCGAGTAATGTGGCCACCCCAAGCAGCAGAAAAAAGCCGGTGATCGCCCATTTCACCCGGCGCAGCCTGGCCCGCGACCGACCGCCAGTGGTGCCGACCCAGCCCCATTTCAGCGCCAGTCGGTACAAACCCACGCCGCCGTGAATCTCTACCGCAACCAGCAAGACAATGTAGAACGGCCACCAACGCCCACTCCAGACACGATCCGCCGAAGCATACGGGCCAATAGACGCCGGGTGAGCCATCATCTGGTAAAGATGGGCAAAGGCCAACAACATGAGAACCATCCCGGTAACAAGCTGGACCATCCAGAGCGTGGTATCGCCGTGATGTATCATGGAGGC
>JAUXCW010000106.1 GCA_030618705.1 Gammaproteobacteria bacterium
GGCATCGTAGATGTGCAGTACCGAGCCGCCGGGGTAACCGAATATAAACTCGACCCCCTCGTCTTCAAGTGCCTGCGCAACCATTTCACCGCCGGACAATGTTTTCACCTGGTGTACCCACTATAGCCCTATCTGAGTTAATTAAGTGCGCATCCGCAAGGCCGACCCCCGGGAAACGCGCGGCGCCACCCACAAAAACACGCAACAGCCAGCGCCCGGGCACACACGCCCCGGCACTCGCTGCAGCGAGATACTGATCGTATTTTACAGTCGGTGCGGAGTGTATATACCGACTTTCGGCAACCGCAATGGGTAGAATGCGGTTCAGCGCATTACCGGATTGGCTTTCGACCTGCTTGTGCGAGCGTGCAGCCAATGATCAATTGGTGGTAGATCACGACAGATAGCCTCCGATAAGCCGCTAATTTTTGCTTAATCGACGCAGAATGTCAATGCGTGCGGTGCACTCCTATAGCGTGATTGAGCTCAATATAATGGTCATCCGGTTTGTCAAAATCGGGTCCGTCATATATGTTTTTATAGATACCCAAAGATACGGGGAAGCGTAATGAGTAATACACGGAATAAATCGCGTGCTTATCTGGCCCTGCTGTTAGCACTCGGCCTGGCACCCACACTCTGGGCGTCCAGCCAGACCACCTTTCGATGGCTGGATGAAAACGGCCGGGTGACCTACGGCGACCACCCACCCACAGGGGTCGAGGCGGAGAAGATCCGCATTAGCACCGGGACCTCCTCATCGGGTAAAAACGTTGACGCGTCCCCAACCGATGCCAAGCCCGGGAATAAGGACGTCCATGCTTCTACTGCGGTAAAAGTTAGTCCGGCGGAGGCCAAAAACCTCTGTGAACAAGCACGGAACAACCTGGAAGTGCTGGAAAATCATGCACTTATTCGCCAAACTGACGAAAATGGCGATGTGCGCGTGCTGGAAGAGAGCGAAAAAAAGGAGCAAATCAAGACCGCCAAACAGATATCACGGGATTACTGCAAAGGCTAATTCCCAAAAAAGAAGACCAGGGCGCTTAACGGCGCCCTTTTTCTTACTGGACATCCATAGATTAATGGCACGTACTTAAGCGATATTGACGGAGGAACCGGCACTCGGCTGTACCCTCCTTTGAGCGACTACGCCATTTCAAAGGCGATCTCGCCGTTCTCCATATCCGCTTTGATCTGCGCGCCGGGTGGAAATTCACCTTTAAGGATTTTTTCCGCCAGCGGGTTCTCAACCTGATTCTGGATCGCCCGTTTCAGCGGCCGTGCTCCGTAAACGGGGTCGAAACCTGCTTCGACCAGTTTCTCCATCGCCGCATCGGACATGGACAGGCTCAGATCCTGGTCGGCGAGGCGTGCCTGCAGCAATTCCAGCTGGATAGAGGCGATGTTGGCGATCTGCTTCTTGTCCAGGGGGTGGAAGACCACTGTTTCATCAACGCGGTTGATAAACTCGGGGCGAAAATGCGTGCCGACCACTTCCATGACGGCGCTCTTCATTCTCTCGTAGTTTTCCTCTCCCGCCATCTCCTGGATGATGTCCGAACCCAGGTTGGAGGTCATAATAATGACCGTATTGCGGAAATCCACCGTCCGGCCCTGACCATCGGTAAGGCGGCCGTCGTCCAGTACCTGTAACAGGATATTGAAAACATCCGGATGGGCCTTTTCGACCTCGTCCAGCAGGATCACCGAATACGGCCTGCGCCTTACCGCCTCTGTCAGGTAGCCGCCCTCTTCATAGCCGACATAACCCGGAGGAGCGCCGACCAGGCGCGCGACCGAATGTTTCTCCATAAATTCGGACATATCGATGCGCACCATGGCTTCCTGGGTATCGAATAAAAATTCGGCCAGTGCCCGGCAAAGCTCGGTTTTACCCACCCCGGTGGGGCCGAGAAACAGGAAGGAACCGTTAGGACGGTTGGGGTCGGACAAGCCCGCCCGGGACCGGCGCACAGCATTGGAGACCGCGACCACCGCTTCGTCCTGGCCGACAACGCGGCGGTGCAAAGCGTCTTCCATGCGCAGCAATTTCTCACGCTCCGCTTCCAGCATCCGCGACACCGGCACACCGGTCCAGCGAGACACCACCTCGGCAATTTCCTCATCGGTCACTTTATTTCGCAACAGCTGGGTCTCAGTGGCTTCGGCCTGTTCCGCCGCTTCGATTTGCCTTTCCAGCTCCGGTATCACGCCGTACTGCAATTCCGACATTCGGCTGAGATCCTGGGTTCGACTAGCGGCCTCCAGCTCCAGACGCGCCGCTTCCAAATCACTTTTCGCCTGGGCGGCCCCCTGTAACTGCGCTTTCTCGGCTTTCCAGATTTCTTCCAGGTCGGCGTATTCCCTTTCGAGCACGCCGATCTCCTCCTTGAGTTTCTCCAGACGTTTACGGGCGGACTCATCGTCGTCCCGTTTCACCGCCTCGCGCTCGATCTTGAGCTGAATCAGGCGGCGCTCCAATTTATCCATCACTTCCGGCTTGGAGTCGATCTCCATACGAATGCGGCTGGCGGCCTCATCGATCAGGTCGATGGCCTTATCCGGCAACTGACGATCCGTAATGTAACGCTGCGACAAGCGGGTTGCCGCGATGATAGCGGAATCCGTGATATCGACCCCATGGTGAACTTCATAGCGCTCTTTCAAGCCACGCAGGATGGCGATAGTATCTTCCTCGCTGGGTTCCTCCACCAGGACTTTCTGGAAGCGGCGCTCCAGCGCCGCATCCTTTTCAATATACTGGCGGTACTCATCCAGGGTGGTTGCGCCGACGCAGTGCAACTCACCCCGTGCGAGCGCCGGCTTGAGCATATTACCGGCATCCAGAGCACCATCGGCCTTACCCGCGCCGACCATGGTGTGCATCTCATCGATAAAGAGAATGATCCGGCCCTCCTCCTTGGCCACCTCACTCAATACCGACTTCAAGCGCTCTTCAAACTCGCCACGGAATTTCGCGCCGGCTAACAGCGAGCCCATATCCAGCGACAGGATGCGCTTATTCTTGATACCCTCGGGCACCTCGCCATTGACGATGCGCAGGGCGAGACCCTCGACGATGGCGGTTTTACCGACGCCGGGCTCACCGATCAATACCGGATTGTTCTTGGTGCGACGTTGCAATACCTGGATCGTTCGGCGAATCTCATCATCCCGACCGATGACCGGGTCGAGTTTACCCTGCTCGGCAAGCTCGGTGACATCGACGGTATATTTTTCCAGTGCCTGCCGGGAGCCCTCTGCCTCGGCGTCGTCCACTGGCTGGCCGCCACGCATCCGCTCGATGGCCTGCTCCAGCAATTGCTGATCCGCACCGCTGGTTTGCAGCATCTGCGCCAGCTCGCCGTTTTCGCCCATGGCCGCCAGCAGCACCAATTCACTGGAGATAAATTTATCGCCCTTTTGCTGGGCGAGGCGATCCGCCAGATTCAGCAGGCGTGCGGAATCCTGTGACAGTTGCACTTCACCGGTCGGGTTTTGAACCCTGGCAAGACCCTCCAGCTTATCGTTGAGGCTCTGTCGAAAATTCGCCACATTGACGCCCGCCTGGGACAACAGGGGGCGAATCGACCCGCCCTCCTGCTCCACCAGTGCCAGCATCAGGTGCGCCGGTTCAATCTGGTTATTGTCGCGCCCGACCGCCAGGGACTGGGCATCGGACAGGGCAGTTTGCAGCTGGTTGGTGAATTTTTCGATGCGCATACTTGAGCTCCTTGTCAGGGTCGAGGCCGCTTATCATCACCGGCCCCGCAATTAATCACGTTGCACAATAAATAAGGGCAGATACGGACTATTTCAAGGCCGTTCAGGGCTTTTGAAGGGCGATAAGTGATGCCATGCGCCCGCACACGGGCCGGCGCCGATAGGAGTAGAAACGTTCGCTATCGGAGAGCGTGCAGTAATCACCGCCATGTATACGACGCAGGCCCGCGGCCTGTAAATTGAGGCGAGCCAGGCGATACAGGTCACAATGATAGTGGCCGGCCCGGCCGGAATCGCGGAATGCGCCGGCAACCCCGGGCACATTCCTGAACGCCGGACTTTCAAGAAATGCCGCCCGAACCTCCTCTCCCACCTCAAACTGTGTTTGACCAATGGCGGGGCCGAGCCAGGCTATCAGTGCGGCGGGAGCTTGCCCGAATCGCTCCAGGGTTCGGTTGAGGATACCAGCGGCCAGCCCCCGCCAACCCGCATGGGCCACGGCGACCTCGCTACCCTCCTCATTGCAAAACAGCACCGGAAGGCAGTCCGCAGTCAGCACCGCCAGAGCCAGACCAGGGGTACGGGTGTACAGACCATCGGCAGCGGGCTCCGGCTGTTGCAGGCCGGATACCGGCAGTACCGTGCTGCCATGAACCTGCCGCAACCACTGTATGGCGTCCACACCCAGCCGCTGTTTCAGCTCCCTGCGATTGGCCTGGACCCGTACGGGGTCATCATCGACGGTGAGAGCGAGATTAAACCCCCCATAGTCACCCTCACCGATGCCCTTTGTCGTAACCAGGGCCACGACCCCCGGCGGGGCCGGCCAATCGGGGGTGATCCAGCCCCAGGCCGTGGAGTTCACGGGCGCTCCTGTTGCCGCAGCGAGACCAACAGCCCGGCCATATCGGTGGGGAGCGGCGTCGTCCAGTGCATGGTTTCGCCGCTCGATGGGTGGACCAGCCCGAGTTCCGCGGCATGCAGGGCCTGGCGTTTGAAATTACGCAGCGCTTCTACCGTGCCGGGTGCGGCCTGCCGGGGCAGCCTCAGGCGCCCGCCGTAGAGCGGGTCCCCCACCAGGGGATATCCCAACCAGGCCATATGGACCCGAATCTGGTGGGTGCGGCCGGTCTCGAGGTCGAGCTGTAACAGGGTATGCGCCGGAAAGCGCTCCAGCACACGGTAGTGGGTGATCGCCTCCTTGCCTCGCCCCGGGGTGACCGCCATCTTGATGCGCTTTGTCGGATGCCGACCCATGGGCTGATCGACCGTACCACCACTTATCGGCGTGCCCGCAACTACGGCCTGATAGCGGCGCTTGACCGTCCTTGCCTGTAGCTGGGCGACCAGTTGCGTGTGGCTGGTCAACTGCCTGGCGACGACCATCAGGCCGCTGGTGTCCTTGTCGAGCCGGTGCACAATACCCGCGCGGGGTAGTTCTGCCAGCGATGGGCAATGGTGGAGCAAGGCATTGAGCAAGGTGCCGTCGCGGTGCCCGGCCGCCGGATGCACCACCAGACCGGCGGGCTTGTCGAGCACCAGCAAGGCTTCATCCTCATAGACAATGGATAGCTCCATTGCCTCGGCACGCCAATCCCCCTCGATTTCCAGGCTCGCCGCCAACTGCAGCCGGTCGCCCTCCAGCAATTTGTCCCGCGGCTGGCGAGATTCTCCGTTAACCAATAATTCGCCGGACAATATCCAGACCTTGAGCCGACTGCGGGAAAACTCGTCGAACAGCACCGCGGCGACCTGGTCAAGGCGCCTGCCGCTTTCGGTCGCAGGCACCTGCGCCTGGCGGGTAAATTGCTTTTCCATTGAACTATCCTTTATTTCCCGGTGCTGTGGTCTTGGGCCGGGACCTGCAATATGGTTAAATAGCGCCCTCTGACTCGTTGTGGACTATTCCGAAACTTATCCATGCCCCGCCTTTCCGGTAAAATTTCTCGCAAACTCTGCATTGCCGCGCTACTCACCGGCCAATTGATCCTCGCGGCCTGCGCGTCCAAGGAGGAGGCCCCGGATGCCCAGAATGAGCAAGTTTTGTACGGTGCCGCCACCGAGCAACTGGAATCCGGCAACAACGAACAGGCGATAAAAAACCTGCAAATGCTCGAGGCTCGCTTCCCCTTTGGGCCCTATGCAGAGCAAGCGCAGCTGGAGCTTATCTACGCCTACTACAAAAATTTCAACTTCGCCGCCTCCATCGAGGCCGCCGAGCGCTTTATCCGACTCCACCCCCAACACCCCAATGTCGACTACGCCTATTATATGCGCGGCCTGGCCAATTACAGCGAGGGCAAGGGCCTGTTCGAGCGTTTTACACCAACCGACCTCACCGAACGAGACCCGGGCGCGGCTCGCCAGTCCTTCAACGACTTTTCCCAGCTGGTAACGCGCTTCCCCAACAGCGAGTATGCCCCGGACGCCCGTTATCGGATGATCTACCTGCGCAACCTGCTGGCGCGCTACGAAATCAATGTCGCCAACTACTATTTGCGGCGCCGCGCTTTTGTCGGAGCCCTCAATCGCGGCCGCTACGTGGTGGAGAATTTCCCGCAATCACCTGCCGTACCCGATGCGCTCGCGATTATCGTTCAATCCTACCTGCTGCTGGAGGAGGACGAACTGGCCAACGAAACGCTTCTTGTGCTGCGCGAGAACTACCCCGACCACCCCAATCTGGACAAAAACGGTGATTTTATCGCCGCTTATACCGTCAAGGGAGCCAAGCCCTCCTGGTTGTCACGCATCACTTTCGGCCTGCTCGGCCGCACAGACCCCCAGCAAATCAATCACAAGGAAAAATACGACAAGCTCTAGCCTCGCACTACTCCCCTATATGCCAACCCGAAGTGATCGGATAGCGCCGGTCGCGACCAAACCCGCGCCGGGTGATTCTCACCCCCGGCGGCGACTGGCGCCTCTTGTATTCATTGACGTCCACCAGTCGGATAACCCGCTTTACCGTCTCGCTGTCGAAGCCATCGGCAATGATTGCCGCCGCGCTCATATCCCGCTCGATATAGCGCTCCAGGATAGCATCGAGTTCGGGGTACGGCGGCAAGCTGTCTTCGTCCTTCTGATCCGGCGCCAACTCTGCCGAGGGCGGCCGGTCGATGACCCGCTGCGGAATCACCGACGCCAGTGTATTACGATGACGTGACAGCTCGAATACCAGGGTCTTGGGTACGTCTTTCAGTACATCGTAGCCCCCCGCCATATCGCCGTAGAGCGTGGAATAACCCACCGCCATCTCGCTCTTATTGCCGGTGGTCAGCACCATACAGCCCTTCTTGTTGGAAATGGCCATCAACAGTACGCCACGACAGCGAGCCTGCAGGTTTTCCTCCGTGGCATCCCTGCGGGTGCCTGCAAATTCCTCCTCGAGAGCCGCCATAAACGCCTCGTACATCGGCTCAATCGGTATCGAGCGATAGTCCACTCCCATCGCCCCGGCCTGCTCGGCCGCGTCATCCCGGCTCATTTGCGAGGTGTAGCGAAACGGCATCATGACGGCGGAGACACGCTCGCAACCCAGCGCATCGACGGCCACCGCCAGGGTGAGAGCGGAGTCGATACCCCCGGACAAGCCCAGTACAACCCCCTTGAAGTGATTTTTATTCACGTAGTCCCGCACACCCATAACCAGGGCCTGATAGACACGCTCCAGCGACGGCAGGGTTTCGGCGACCTTCGCTGCAAGCAGCACACATTCGCCCCTGGCTTCATCGTAACGGGCGACCAGCCGGCCACAATCCACCTTATAAGCCGGTGCGCGGAACCTCAATTCGCCGTCCCGATCCAGCGCGAATGAGCCGCCGTCGAAGACCAGTTCATCCTGCCCACCCACCTGGTTGACGTAAACAATGGGCATACCACCCTCTAGTACGCGCTGGCGAATAAGCGCTGTGCGTTGCTCCTGTTTCTCCATATGAAACGGCGAGGCGTTGATGTTCAGCATGAGCTTGCCGCCGGCATCCCGCGCATCCTTGGTCGGCCCCGACTTCCAGACATCTTCACACACGGTGATCGCCACCGGGATCCCGGCAATATCGACCACGCAGCTGTCGACCCCGGGGACGAAGTAGCGCTTCTCATCGAAAACCTGGTAATTCGGTAACTGCTGCTTGGCGTAACGTGCGATCACCTGGCCCTGGTGGATGACACCGGCGACGTTGCATAGACCCGCCGGCGTCTCCTGGGGAAAGCCTATCAGAACGTAGACAGTCGCGGGCAACTCACGACACAGGCGCCCGATGGCTTTTTCAACCCGCAGTTCGACGCTGGCTCGCAGCAGTAGATCCTCCGGCGGGTACCCGGTGAGTGTCAGTTCCGGGAAAACCACGATGGTCGCAGCCGGCTTCTCCCCATAGAGCGCCACGGTATCCAGCACCAACTGGCAATTGCCGTCCACATCCCCCACCAGGGGGTTGACCTGCGCCACAATAATCGTCAATTCTTTCATATGTCACTACACTATATTCTGTACACGCTAAAAAAGTTTACCCGTGATCACCCCGGCAAACTGAGCCGTATTTTCCTTTAATACGCCCACTTACGCAAAACTGAAAGCCCGGGACATCGAGATCTTACATGCCGACACAGCAAGTCGATAGCCTGCAACAACGCAATGTCATCGCCGTACTGAGCACCTATCGCTTACTCATAGCACTGTTGCTGCTGGTTCTGTTCAATATCAAACTGGATACCCGCCTGGTCGGCGATCTCGACCAGACATTGTTCCTCGCAACCCTGCTGGGCTACGGGGTCGCCAATACGGCCCTGCTGGCCCTCTCTCTCAATCGACGACTCGATAACTCACGGGTGCTGCTGTTCACTGCGGCGATCATCGATATCATCGCCCTGAATATGCTGATACAGGCCAGCGGTTACTATAGCCGCCCCCTATCCCTGCTATTTATCATCGCCATCGTCGGCTCTGCCATGATACTCCCCACGCGCCTGTCGATGGTGATTGCGGCGCTGGCAACCCTATCCGTACTCGGACAGGCCACCACTCGCGTAATCCGGGACAACCTACCCGCCGGCGAGTTGGCCACCGCGGGAACCCTGGGCCTGATTTTCTTTATTACCGCGTTTACCGTGCAACGCCTGGTGTTTCGTGCCACGCGCAACGAATTACTGGCCCGGCAAAGAGCCGCGGACATCGAGGAGCTGCAACAACTCAACGAAAAAATCGTCCAGCGAATGCGTACCGGTATCGTGATCATGGTCGAGGCCGGCCGTATATTCCTGATCAATGAATCGGCAAAAGGCCTGCTCGGATTCGGCCCGAATAACGAGGATTTGATTGGCCAGACGATCCCCGCCGCCTTGATTAAATGCTGGCAGGCCTGGAGTCGCAACCCGCATAAGCTGCCGCCACCCTTCCAGGCAAACAGTGCCAGCCCCCCGGTAAGAGCCAGTTTTACCGCACTCAGCGCGGCGGAGTCCGGCCAGAGCCTGGTATTCCTCGAGGATACCCGGCATGTCACACAGCAGGCCCAGGCACTCAAACTCGGGTCCCTGGGTCGCCTCACCGCGAGTATCGCCCACGAGATACGCAACCCCCTCGGCGCCATCAGCCACGCCGCGCAATTGCTCGGTGAGTCCAGCGAACTGAGCGATACCGACCGGCGCTTTTGTGAAATCATCAGGACCCAGTCCACCCGGGTCAACCACGTGGTGGAGAATGTACTGGCGTTGTCCAGACGAGATACGCCAAAGCCGAAGCAATTCGACCTCAACGAATACCTGGCGCTGTTTATCAAACAGTATCGTGAGCATTCCACAGATGAACCGCATATTAATTTTCGCGGCTGCGACACAGCGATAGAGATTACCTTCGACACCTCCCAGCTCGACCAGGTGTTGACCAATTTATTCGACAATGGCTTGCGCTACAGCGCCAGGGCAACAGGACGTGCCACCCTTAGCGTGCACGCCTATATAGAGCCCTCTAACGAATTGCCACAACTCGACATCATCGACCAGGGAGCGGGAGTTCCCGAGGATAAACTGCCCAAAATATTCGAGCCCTTCTATACTTCTGAAAGCACGGGAGCGGGTACCGGGCTGGGCTTGTACCTGGCCCGCGAGATGTGTGAGGGGCACCAGACGCAGCTCACTTACCTGAGGACGAAGCACCAGCAGAGCTGCTTCCGCTTGAGCTTCGCCCACCCCCGGAAACGCTGGCTGGCCTGACGAGAGGCATAGTACATTTATGACGCAGCACAAGGTACTGGTGGTCGACGACGAGGCGGATATTCGCGAGCTGCTGGAAATCACCCTCAACCGTATGGGCCTGGATACTTGCGCGGCAGGTGATGTCGCCAGTGCGCGCGCCTTGCTTTCACAGGAGTGCTTCCATCTTTGCCTCACCGATATGCGACTGCCCGACGGTACCGGCATCGAGTTAGTCAAAACCATCCAACAGCACTATCCGGCATTGCCGGTCGCCGTCATCACGGCCTTCAGCAACGTGGAAACCGCCATTGACTGCCTCAAGGCCGGCGCTTTCGATTTTGTCTCCAAGCCTCTGGA
>JAUXCW010000136.1 GCA_030618705.1 Gammaproteobacteria bacterium
AACTGCTTGGAAATAGCCAGGCCCAGGCCCGTGCCGCCGTATTTCCGTGTAGTGGACGCGTCCGCCTGGGAAAAGGACTGGAACATTTTCCCCAACTGCTCGGGCGTCATGCCGATGCCGGTATCCACCACAGAAAATAGCAGGGTCACCTCATCGTCCTGTTTCTCTTCCAGGACTATACGGACAATGATATTGCCTTTTTCGGTGAACTTTACGGCGTTGTTGACCAGGTTGACCAATATCTGGCCTATGCGCAGTGCATCACCGATCAGAATCGTGGGCACTTCAGCTGAACGATTGAACAGGAGCTCCAGGCCTTTCTCCTGCGTTTTAACTTGTATTACTGTTGCCAGATTTTCCAGCACCCCGTCGATTGCAAAGGGCATAGACTCCATTTCGAGCTTGCCCGCCTCGATTTTCGAGAAATCCAGGATATCGTTGATAATCCCCAGCAGGGCATTGGCCGAGCCATAAATTTTGGTGAGGTAATCCTCCTGCTTGAATGACATCTCTGTTCTTAAACAAAGGTCGCTGAGGCCGATAATCGCATTCATCGGGGTGCGGATTTCATGGCTCATATTGGCCAGGAAATCGCTCTTGGCCTGGCTGGCATCTTCCGCAGCTACCCTGGCGTTTGCCAACTCCTGTGCCACCTGCTGTTTTTCCAGGACGCGAGTGAGTTTTTCCGCCACTTCCTGTACCAACTGAATCTCGGCCTCATCCCTATCTCGCAATTGGGTCGAGAACAGCTCAACTACCGCAACGGTTTCATCCCTGATTGTTACCGGGAAGGCAAAACCGGAGGCCACTGCGATTTTCCTGTTCAGCTTTTTGCGGGGGAAATTGTCGTCGGCTGCAATATCAGGTATCCAGGCCGGGCTGCCATTTTCCCATACTCTCCCGGGCAGGCCCTCGCCCTTGCGGAACTGTTTGACCTCGCTAACTTCCCGGAAGTCCCCGAATTCCTCTTCATCCTTCCAGAACCAGACCCCGGTAGAAATCAATCTGTCTCCTTCGGATGAAACCCTGAAAACATGGCCTATGGGCCAGTGCAGGGTCTCACAATAGATTTTCAATACCAGGTCCAGGGCTTCATCGAATGATTCACTGCTGGCAGAAATGGCCGCTACCCGGTCCAGCAGTCGCGTCGTGCGGCGGGCTTCGTGCTGTTGCTTCTCGGCCAATTTGCGCTCGGTGATGTCCCTTAAAATTCCCACGAAAGAAACGCTATCCGCGAGCTGCATTTTTTCGACACTCACCTCCAGCGGGAAAATACTCCCGTCGCGGCGCATTGCATCCACCTCCCTGACCACACCAACTATCGAGGAGGGCTTTTTGTCATCGTAGCGCTCAAGGTAGTAGTCGTGCTCTAGGGCTATGCTTTTGGGCATCAATATCTTGAGGTTCTTACCCAGAATTTCCTCGGCCGTGTAGCCGAATATCTGACCGGCCGATTCATTCCAGGTCTCGATTATGCCGCGGGCATCGATAGTGACGATGCCATCGGGGCTGCTCTCGAGAATGGCGTCAATCCGCGCACTCTCCGCTTCAATCTGCTCGCGGGATTGAATCAGGTCGTTCTGTATAGCCTGTAGTTCCTCGTTGTTTTCCTCCAGTGCCTGATTCTGTTCTGCCTGGTTTTTAAGGGCAGTGTCGAGATCGGCGGTGCGCTCCTCTACCCGACTTTCCAGTTCCTGGTTCTTGCGTTCTACCTCCTGGATATTTTCCCGCAGGCGCAGCCGCATGGATTCGAAGCTTTCCGCCAGGTCACCAATCTCATCCTTGTTCTCCCTTTTAATTTCATCATCGAGCCTGCCGGCCGCGAGGGCGCGAGCGGACTCGCCCAGGAAGCGAATGGGCCGGGTAAGGGAGAGGGACAGGTAATAGGCCAGGAAGATGCCCACAGCGAGTAGCACCGAGGTCAGCATAATTAGCCGGTCACGCAATTGTGCCATCGGCGCAAATGCTTCCGATGCCTCTATTTCGCTGACGATCACCCAATCCACACCGTCGATAGCGAGAGGGCGGAAGGAGGAAAGGACGTGCTCCCCACGGTAGGACTCGATAAGCCGGGCACCCGTCTCACCTCGAAATGCCGCTTCACTGGCTTCTGAAGCCACCGATTGCATGCCAATCGGATTGTCGCGGGAAATGATCTGGCTCAACTTGTTTTCATCCAGGCCGGATGCGCGCATGACCCGGGCATACTGACCAGGATCCTCAACCAGCAAGCGGGACTTGCTGCGAATGGTGAGGTCACTGCCCACCAGATAGATCTCGCCGGTAGTGCCAAGACCAATGGCAGACCAGTTCTCCTTGTTGGTCATCACGTCATTGATCCGACTGACCGGCATCTGAAATATCAGCACCCCGATATTCTCACCGCCATCAAATATCGGCGAGGCTATGAATGAAGCACGCGAATCATAGGAGGGGGCATAGCGCGAAAAGTCGGCGATAAAGATGTCGTCCGGGTTCTTCGCTTCCCGGGCCAGCCGGAATACCCGGGCAAATTGGGTATCCCGATAGGGGCCGTCGAGGAGGCTGGTACCAAAATCCGCTTCCTTGAACACGCTGTAGATGATATTGCCGGTGTCGCCGGCGACCAGGAAGATATCGTAATAGCCGAATTCGTGGAGAAAACTTCTTATCGGTGGGTGATACAGGCTATGGGTCGCGCTGTATGAAGTGAAATCCCGGGCACTGTCGAGCTGGTCTTTACTGCCGGTGGGGTTGGGATTGTCCGCCAGGAAGAAGTACTGCAGCAGGCGCACGGATTTATCAGATGGCCAGTATTCCCCTAATTCTGCAGGCACTTCCCGGTAGAGATTCAGCTTGGGAAGAAATTCATCCTCGTAGTATTGCCGCAGAATGCCATCGTGATCACCCAGCCGCTTGCCTTGGTCAAGCAGTTCCCCGGGCATGCTTTGGAAAGCATCGGTAAACTTCCGCATCGCGTCTATCACCATGCGATCCCGGGAAAAGGTGCGCACCTGCCCTGATATCTGCTGAATGTATTCTTCTATCTGGCTGGCCTTCAGCTCCCTGATTGCCGCCAGCTTCTTGAACTCCTGTTCCTCCAGTGTGGCTCGCAGGGCGAAGTAAGAGACCGACCCTGTAATCATGATGGCGAGGATGGTAATTACAGCCGCCACCGAGGCTATCTTCGCCCCAATTTTCATACTGCTGAACATCAAATTTATCCTTTTACTTTATTCGCAGATGATCGAATTTTCTTCCCGGCCGGTGCCATCAGGCAAATGGCCGATATCCTCTTTCTCGTTGTGCTCGTTCACATTCAAACCGAGTATTTCATGCTCGGCAGGTACCCGCAGCGGTGAGATTCGATTGATGGCCAGAGTAAACACGTAGGTGGCGCCAAATACCCAGACGCCGCAGGCGATGATACCCTTCACCTGTACCGCCAGCTGCTCCAGCCGGTCCAGCCCTGTTCCGAGGAGCTCCGGGTCGCCATACAGGGCGACCGCAAGAGTCCCCCATATGCCGGCGCCAAGATGAACCGGAATGGCGCCGACGGCGTCGTCGATGCGATATCGCTCCAGCAATTGTTCCACAGCAATGACCACCATACCGCCAATAAAGCCTATCAGCGCCGCGACCGGCGTGCTGACAAACGCGCAGTTCGCGGTAACCGCCACCAGGCCGCCCAGGCAACCGTTGATGAACTGGGAGGCATTGACCCGGTTCTGCACCGCCTGCCCCAGAAATCCGGCGGAGATAGCCCCGGCCGAGGCCCCGATAATCGTGTTGATGAGAATGCCGGGAACTGTCTCATTCAGGGCCAGCGTACTGCCCCCGTTGAATCCCAGCCAACCAATAAACAGCAACACTGCGCCCACGGCTGCCTGGGAGACGTTTGACCCCGGTATACGCTGCGGCTCTCCACTCCTGGAGTAGCGTCCGATCCGCGGTCCGATAACGATCAGGATCGCCAATGAAGCCCAGCCACCGGTACTGTGTACCACGGTGGAGCCGGCAAAATCGACAAATCCGTCACTGTTCAACCATCCGTTGGCCCCGCCTTGCAGCAGCCCCGCCCAGGACCAATGGCCAATCACAGGGTATACCAGCGCGGAAATCCACACGGCGATAAGCAGGTAGGAGCTGAAACGCATCCGCTCGGCTACCGCACCGGACATAATCGTGACTGCGGTGCCACAGAACATCAGCTGAAACAGGAAAAATGCCCCCTCCAGGTGATCGGTTGCGACGAAATCGGGGACAAAGGAGGAGGTGCCGATCCACCCTGAGCTGGAGGCGCCGAACATAAGACCGTAGCCGACCAACCAGAACGCAACAGAGGCCATACAGAAATCCGACAGGTTCTTGATGGCCACGTTGACACTGTTCTTGCGCCGGGTCAGGCCACTTTCGCGCATCAGGAAGCCCGCCTGCATCAGGAAAACGAGGGCTGAACACAGCAACACCCATAACAGGTCAACGTCGGTATTCATCGATTTACCCCGTATACCGACGCGATGTAATCGCACCGGGCAAGGAGAAACAGAGACGCTACAAGAGCAAGCTGTAGTGATTGCCTGCTTTTTGAGAATTTCATCAATCCTAACCGTGAATTTTCCATTATCACTACAAGCTTTTTACACTATAAACAGCGATAAATCATTAGGATAGATCATTTTTTTGTGCTGGAAACGAGAACTGGATAATCCACTGATACAGCGCTGGGGCTTTTGTTTTCATGTCTTTGCCCAAGGCATAAGTGACCCCGATAAGCGCCAGTAAGTATCCCCCGCAAAGCCGGGTGCTTTAGTTTTGTGAGCCGCTCAAAGCGGCAATAACGGAGCCTTGCGACCCCTAAAGGGGTCATTCCTATACCAACTGCATCTGGTCGATTCGGCGATCCTCACGTTCCTGATGACGGATATATTCTCGAATCACTTTTTCGTCCCTACCAACCGTCGATACAAAATAACCTCTTGCCCAGAAATGCTGACCCACAAAGTTTCTCTGGCGACCGCTATAACTCCGAGCAATATGGATTGCACTTTTGCCCTTGATATAACCTACCACCTGGGATACCGAATGCTTCGGAGGGATCGAAATCATTATATGCACGTGTATCCGGCATCAGGTGACCCTCCTCGATCAAGCTATCTTTTTGCCTCGCCAGCTTGTGGAAGACTTCCCCAAGCTCCCTTCGAATCTGGTCAAATATCACCTATCTCCGATACTCGGGTATAAAAACAATGTGGTACTTACACTCCCAACGGGTGTGATTTAAACTGCTCACCTGTCTCATAGTTTCTCCTTTGCGTGTTGCTTGGCGGCTCAATAGACCAGGGCGTCGACCGAATGCACTGCGTCACTCAAAGCATAAACTTCAATTCCAGTGCGGCGCCGTAGGTATCGTTATTGCCGATGGAACCGGTGAGGTCGAAGTGGAACACGGTAAAGGGAGAGAAGCCGACACCCAGGGTAAAAACGTTTTCCCGCGTGTCTTTTAGGTCGTGGCGGTAGCCGGCACGCAGCGCCGCCCAGTCCGCGGCATTGAATTCGAATCCGGCGCGCAGGAACTGGCTGTCATCGAGCTCCTTGAAGGTGTTCCGGGTGTTGAGGTCTGCATCGAAGGTATAGGTAAACAGCGGGCCGTTCCAGGCGACGCCGGCAGTCGCCAGGGGCTTGATCTGGTACGTGGTCTGGAAACCCTCGACCACCACCGTGTCATAGTCGGCGCTGATGAGATTCTGCACGGCGAGCCCGAGGTTGAGCTTCTCCGTAATCCACCAGGCGGCGCCGATATCCATATTGAAATTGCCGTCGTCGTTGCGGAAATCGTCCGTGTCGATATCGCCGCTGTCGAAGTTGTTGGCGCGCTGCAGGTAGAGAATGGTATCGACGCGCTGGTATTTGGGGGTCACCCCGATAGACAGGCGTTGCTTGCCCGGGGTGAATTCCGTTGCCATTGCCAGTGCGAGCTCGCTGACGCTGGCGGCCATGACCAAACCAGAGGAGCCGATATCGTCGAGCAGCGCTGAATCGCCGGTGATAATGGCCTGGTTGATCAGCTCCTCATCGTCCGGGTCGTATACGCCGATGGCTCCACCCTCAACATCGGTGCGCAAGTCGATGGCAAAGGCAAAGGTTTTGCCGGGAATGGCGACGCCGATGCGGCCACCCAGGTTGGCATAGACGGGTTTACCCGAAATGCCGGACAACTCGCTGATAATGGCATCCTTGGTGATGGTGGCCGCAGGTATCTGGCCGGCGTTTATCTGGGTGTCCAGCGTATCAAACTGGTCGCTGACAGTGTCCAGGGAATCGATGACGCCGTTTTTATCCGACACCTCGACGCCGAGGGACGGTATCACCAGGGCGATGTCATCACTGTCGCCGAATTCGGTCAGTAGGGCGGGGTTCACCGTGGATGCGGCGTCGTAATTGCTGGATGCGACACCGGCGCCGCCCATGGCCTGGTTGCGGGCGCTCCAGTTATCGGCGCTATGGCCCAGGCTTGTCGCTGTGGCCAGGGCCAGCGCGATGGAGGTGGTTTTTGCAGTGTGCATGAGTGCTATGTCCTCGATTTTAACGCGTCTTACGGGTTGCGGGTGTTCTGTTTGGCTTAAGTATCGAAGCTGGGCGGGAGAATGCAAATTCCTCGCCTGTATGTGTGAAGTGAAGGGGTCTGGATGGGCTCGAATTACAGGTCGGCAAGCAAGCCTTTTAACGAGTCGATGGTTTCCTTGCCTCTGGCGGCGCTGAGTTCAGAATCCTTTTCGCCGAACCCCTCTCGCACCACATCATCCACGGGCAGCTCTTCGAGGAAGCGGCTGGGGGTGGTGGTGACGACATCGCCAAATTGCTTGCGTCGCTGTGCCAGGGTCAGGGTGAGGGACTGCTGCGCCCGGGTGATGCCGACATAGCACAGGCGGCGCTCCTCCTCGATATCGCCGGACTCGATACTGTTGCGGTGGGGCAGCAGGTTTTCTTCCATGCCGATCATAAACACATGGGGAAACTCCAGCCCCTTGGCCGAGTGCAGGGTCATCAACTGAACCCGCTCACCGCGATCATCTTCCTCCTCCTGCTGCTCCAGCATGTCCCGCAGTACCAGTTTGTTGATCGCCTCCTGGATATCGCTGCTGTCCTTGGCCAGGCTCTTGCGCAGGGAGTCCACCAGAAACTGGACGTTCTGCATGCGACGCTCCGCGGCGGCTGGGCTGGCGGTGTTCTGGAAGCACCATGCCTGGTAGTGCATGCCCTCGATCATTTCGCGAATGGCCGGGATGGGCTTGCCCTGGGTACTCTGCACGCGAATTCGGTCCATAAACCCGGTGAATTCCTGCAGCCGCTTATAGGCCTGTGGATTGACCTTTTGCGCAAATCCCAGCTCGCCGGCGGCATTGTAGAGGCTGGTATGCCGGCTGCCGGCATAGTTGCCGAGTGCCTCCAGGGTGCCGGGGCCGATTTTGCGGCGCGGCACATTGACCACCCGCAGGAAGGCATTGTCGTCATCGGGATTAACCAGCAGGCGCAGGTAGCCCATGATGTCCTTGATCTCGCCACGGGCAAAAAACGAGGTGCCGCCGGAGATGTGATAGGGCACATCGTGTTGCTGTAGTTTTATTTCCAGCGGCCTGGCCTGGTGATTGCCACGATAGAGTACGGCGAAGTCCTGCCATTTAAGGCCCCGGCGCAGGCGGTGATCGATTATTTCGGTGACCACCCGGTCCAGTTCCGCTTCGTCGTCGGCGGTCTGGATGACTCTCAGCGGGTCGCCGTGACCGAGCTCGCTCCACAGGCGCTTGTCGAATACATGGGGGTTATTGGCGATAACCTTATTGGCCGCGCCGAGTATGCGACGGGTGGAGCGGTAGTTCTGCTCCAGCTTGATAACCTCGAGTTCGGGGTAGTCGGTCTGCAGTTGAACCAGGTTTTCCGGACGCGCCCCGCGCCAGGAGTAGATCGACTGGTCGTCGTCACCCACCACAGTGAGGGCGCGGCGGACACCGGCCAACAGCTTGACCAATTCGTACTGGGCGTTGTTGGTGTCCTGGTATTCGTCCACCAACAGATAGCGCACCCGGGTTTGCCATTGGGCGATCACCTCCGGGTCATTGCGCAGTAGTTGCACCGGTATGGCAATCAGGTCATCGAAATCCACCGCGTTATAGGTCTTGAGCAGGCTCTGGTATTGCTCATAGAGCAGGGCGGCCCGCTGCTCCCCCGCCGATTGGGCGCGGGACAGGGCTTGTGCCGGGTCGACCAGTTCATTTTTCCAGTTGGAAATCAGCTGCTGCATCAGGGCGAGTTGCTCGCTCAGGTCCTTGTCCTGTTGCAGCAGGCAATCCTTGAGTACGCGCTGGGTATCATCGTTGTCGAAAATTGAGAAGCCGGGTTTGAAGCCGAGTACCCGGTGGTGGCGACGGATGATGTTGAGCCCCAGGGTGTGGAAGGTGGAAATATTGATCCCCTGGGCACTGTTGCCCGACACCAGTTTGCCGACCCGGGTTTTCATTTCGCGGGCGGCCTTATTGGTAAAGGTGACGGCAAAAATGTTCTGTGCATCGATGCCGCAGGACTTGATCAGCCAGGCGATTTTGCGGGTGATGACGCTGGTCTTGCCACTGCCCGCCCCGGCCAGTACCAGCACGGGGCCGTCGATATAGTGCACTGCCTGTCGTTGCTGCGGGTTGAGTGTGGACACGGGTACGACCTGGAAACCGGGCGGAGCATTTTAACAGCGCGAGTCCGGCTGGCAAGGTGCATTTTTTTGCGGGGG
>JAUXCW010000187.1 GCA_030618705.1 Gammaproteobacteria bacterium
CCATAGGCCTACTGCAGCCTCCGGCAAACAAGGTATACTGTGCCGCTATCGGCCCCGCGCGAACGGCAGCGGAAACCCTGGCTCACTGTAATCTTATCGATATGAAATGGTCCTGGAACATCGCCCGAATCAGCGGCATAGACGTCTCGATTCATCTCACGTTTCCCCTGCTGCTGCTCTGGATAGGTATCAGCTATTGGCAACATACTCATAGTGTAGCCGCTGTTATCGAGGGGGTTGGGCTGATCCTGGTGTTGTTCGGCTGCGTCGTACTGCACGAGTTTGGCCACGCGTTTATGGCCCGACGATTCGGCACCAAAACCCGCAGCATTACCTTGCTGCCCATCGGTGGCGTGGCCGCCATGGAAAAAATGCCCACCGACCCCAAACAGGAAATGCTGGTGGCCGCCGCCGGTCCCTGCGTCAATCTGGTGATCGCCGTGCTACTGTGGTTCTGGTTCGCCCTGAACCCGGTAGAACTAACGGCGGAGAATGCCCTGACCACCGACTTGCCGTTCTTATACCGCGTCATGGTACTCAACGTTATCCTGGCTGTGTTTAATATGCTTCCGGCCTTCCCCATGGACGGTGGACGCGTACTGCGGGCGGCTTTCGCCATGTATATGCCACGGGACCAGGCCACTCGCAGGGCAGCGGTGGTCGGCCAGAGCTTTGCCGTCGCCATGTTCGTGGTGGGCTTGCTCTACAATCCCTTTCTGATGCTGATCGCCGCCTTTATCTGGCTCGGCGCCGCCGCCGAAGCGAACTCCGAGCAAATGCACAGCGCCCTGTTCAAGGCCAGCGCAGGGCACTCGATGATTACCCGGTTCGCCTCACTGAACGATACCGACACACTGCAAAAAGCCGTCGACCTGACCCTGGACAGTACGCAAAAGCACTTCCCCGTGCTATTGCTGGGGCAAGCACCGCGCTTGCTCACCCAAAAAGTACTGATGCAGGGTTTGCGCGATGGGGGTGAAGCCTCTGCATTGACCGCACTGGACCTCGATGAACTGCCCTGCGTCGACGAGAGTGAACCCATGGAGGCGATTCTGGATCGCCTCCAATCGCTTTCGACGCCCCTCGTGGGCGTTACCCGGGACGGTGAATTAGCAGGCGTTATCGACCTGGAAAACGTGGTTGAATTAATCAATATCGGAGAGGCGATCAAGGCCCATCGCCGGGTTCAAACCACGCGGCCTATGTAAACGGCAATACCCGAAGGCGAATCAGCGATTCTGGTAGCGGTTCAAATCGAGAATTCCCGAGGTCACCGGTTGCTCCTGTAGATAGTGCTCGCTAAACCAGTCCGCTGTCTCCCAGAAGCGGGGATGGCTGCGGCGCCGACCGTAACGGGCAATAAACTTCTCGTAATCCTCCCGGGATGCCATCAGCCGATAGCGATCGACAAAGGTCTCGATTTCGTCCAACTCCACATCGTAGAAAAACTGCGGGTAGCTTCCCTCCACCCAGCGCACCACGGTCTGGGTATCGTGCTCATAATCCCGTGAGTCGCCCGGTTTTTCCGTCTCGAACATCGAGCTCACCGATTTGTAAGCTTTATTACTGATCAATGAATAGGCGAGATCATCCCCGGGCTCCCCCCCCATTCGCACCCTGAGCATTGCCACGTCGGGCAAAAATTGCACCATCTCACCCTCCAGGCGAGCGGCACGGCGCATTACCCGGTCGACGTGAAGTATCTCCTCGCTCACGTCCGGCTTCGCACAACCGCCATCGCAACGGTTGATAAAGTCGCCACCGCCGGAAACTGGACCCAGGCGTTTTTCAATGGCATCGTAAAGTTCTTTCTGCGGATCGTCGGTTTTGTAACCGAAAATAAAATCCTTGTACAACCAGGTGAATACAGAGCCGTCTTCCTTTGCCATGCCCGCCCGAATACCATCGTACCAGCTCTCGCGAATCGCCACCCGCTGGTTGGCGGGGATGAAGGAAAGGAAATAGTCCTCGCCCTCGACGCGCAGAAAATCCATATAAAGCCGGGTATTCAACTGGTGCCCAAGGTTGCCGTAAACATCAAAGCCGGCAACCAGCAGGTAGTGAATCCGCTCAAGCAGGGGGTAGTCGATCAACCAGGCCGTCTCCGGATAGTCACCGACCATGCCATAGGTCACCGAGGCACTGTCGTAATGGCGAAACACCGTAAGCGCCGCATTCGGATTGTTACCGTCGCCGTCCCACAAATGGTCCACCGCTTCCCCCAACTCCATCATGGGGATCTTGTCGGCCTCGTCACGGGCCCTGGTGTATTGCTGGTGTAGCTTGAGATAGTGCTTGCGGCCGCTTATCAGCTTGAAATTGTCCTCCAACTCAGCGGGAGTGGCCAGGTAGTCGCCCATGGCATTGAGGAATTCCGGATCCTTGGATATCAGTGGTGCATCGGGGTCGAAAAAGAACACCCAGAACTGATCCTGGATAACGTTGAGCGCTATCTGGCCTCGACATACCGGGCCCTTGATAAAACCCTCGATGATAAAGTGGGCGTCATCGAGCAAAAATCGGTAGCGCGAATCCACAGGCAGGGCGGCATAGGTCTTGATCGGGTTGGAGGCCAGCGCCGGCTGGTAACCCGGCAGGCTTGCCACCTCGTAGTCCGGCTCGATAAACAACTCCTTGTAGCGCTCCATGCGCTGGCCGGAGAGCTCATAGACGATATGATCCTTGGCGACGATACTGCCCTGGATACGCAGCAGTCGATAGTAAACCGGCCCCTCCGGGTCGCCGTACACGCGCCGGGTGTGGACGATATTCGCGGGCTGGCCCGGTGGGGTGCTGGAGCGCACCAGGCGATAAAACTCCCGGGCATCGCTATCCCTGAAATGGATATGCGCGTGGAACAGGTGCTCGAACAGGTAGCGGCTCACCAGCTGCTGTTTGTTGCCCGGACCGTTAAAAAACGTTTCCCACTGCACAATCTGTGGCGCCAGCTGTTCGCTGGGCACGGTATCCGGCGGAACCGGCGAACCCTGTGCCAGCCATTGCACCAGTGTGCTGTATTCGCGGTAATCAAGATTCGGCATCGCGAAGGGCATTCCCTGCAAGGGGTAATCTTCCGCGTAGTCTTCGAATTCCTCAAGCTTTGGACAGCTCTGGGTACGGTCGATGCCGGTATCGATATTATCACTCAACATACCGGTACGGGGTTGCGGGTGGCGCTGCTTGAGTCGCAGCATCTGGTACATGACGGAGTTATCGAGGTTTGCAACCGGGTCGGCCTGTGAACCCTCCACCTCGTTGAGTACAGGAAAAAAGCCCTTATCCCGCCACTCCCCGGTGGTGCTCGCATCGATAAACAATCGGGTGGGGTCGGCAGCGGTAATTCGGCTGCCATTGTATACCCGCTCTTTGCTGGCGCCGCGTGCAATACCCTCCACCGCGGTCAATTTCAATTGGCAGGGTGCGTCGTAGCAGCCATGACAGACGACACATCTTTGCTCCAGCACCGGCTGGACCTGTTTGACATAATCCAGGGGCTGCTCGGGCAAGTCGAACAACAGGTCGTAATCCACCCTCGCCTGCTCCGCGCTCATCGGCGGTTCAGATGAAGAACACGCCCCCAGAAAAATCACCATGGCCAGCGGGATAAAACCAGAGACAAGGCGTCGATGACGCTGAATATTCAAAGACATACTAATACCGAACCCCGATAGAATGTAGCTGACTGCAAATAAAAGGTGTGTACATTGTGTAGCATTACATAGTGTATCCCAAGCATTTTCCCGTCCGCACAATATGCCGCCGGCACCTATAATACCGGCGCGAGTAAATCCGAGCCCCGGGCCTTGATCCGCTGCCACAAGGATTGGGCATCGAGATCGAAGGCCACGATTTCCGTCGAGTGGGCAAGGTCGCGCAGCAACATCGCCTCTAGTTCGGCGGCAAATTCGCGGTCACTGACCACGGCGCTTATCTCAAAGTTGAGTCGAAAAGACCGATTATCGAAGTTGGCGGAGCCCACCACCGACAGCTCTTCATCCACCAGCATAACCTTCTGGTGCATAAACCCGGCATCAAAAAAATAGATTCTCGCACCTAGCATCGACAGCTCACTCAAGTAGACATTGGCGGCATGGCGCACAAACCAATTGTCGTTCAGTGAGGGGGTAATAAGCCGCACATCGATGCCTTTGAGAACCGCCACCCGCAGGGCTGCCATGGTGGCCTCATCGGGGACAAAGTATGGCGTGGCAATCCAGATACGACGATCCGCGGCGCTCATCGCGGTGGTATAAAACAGGCTGGCTGTTTCCAGGCTGTCAGCGGGCCCCGAGCCGAACACCAGTACTCGCCTGTCTGTCTGTCCGGCGCCCTCATCCGGGGGTGCGGCGCGCGGCTCCCAGCACAGATCCCGAATAAGGGATTGGTCCGCCCAGTACCAGTCTGACCAGAACAGGGTTTGCGCAACCAGTGCAGCCGGCCCCTCGACGCGCAAATGCGTGTCTCTCCAGGGGCACAGTTTTTTGTCCTCACCCAGGTAATCATCACCAATATTCAGGCCACCCATCCAGCACTGCGCGCCATCGATTACGACGTTTTTTCGGTGGTTACGGAAATTGAGCTGAAAACGATTCTGGATACCTCGCTGCGTGTTGAACGGCACGATGCGGATGCCGGCGTCGCCAAATTGTGCCAGCCAGGCCCAGGGCAAACCCGCACTGCCCAACTCATCGTACAATACGTAAACCGCGACCCCCTGCTGCGCTTTTGCCACCAGTAAATCCCTGAATCGGTTACCGCTATCATCGGCGCGCAAAATATAAAACTGAAACAACACATAGTGCTGCGCCGACTCGATACCTCGATAGAGACTGTCATAAGTCGCCTGGCCATCGACCAGCAATTCGACGCGGTTACCGCGTAAAAACCGCGAATGGGAAATCCGCCTTACCGCCTTATACTCAGGGAAATCAACCGGCACCGACACCAGGAAAGGCTGAATCCCTGCGTAAACGGTATCGAGTTCTTCCTCGATATCCAGGGACTGGTCGCGCCAGGCATGGACATAACCGTTAAACTTGCTGCGACCGAATATCCAGTAAATCGGAACGCTTAGCGCCGGCAGTACGACCAGGCCCAGTACCCAGGCTGTGGTCCCCTGCGGAGTCCTGCCACGCAGTACCGCATGCACAGCGCTGACAATGCCCATTAGCTCAAACAGCGCGTAGATCACTGCCAGCATCAGGTTCACGCCCCGAGGTCTCCATGGGCACTATAACGATTCCACTGTAAACGTCGCAGCGACTGCGAGAATACAAACGATAGCTTATCGCGCAAGATCTTCTTCGACATATCGCACTATCGCCTCCAGCAGCAATTCGCGGGGAAACGCGTTCTTATCTACCAGGGTGGCACCGACGAGCTTGTGGCTCCGGGCTATAGGCACCATGACAGCCCAGTGGTCAGCGTTGACATAGCCCAACAACACACTACCCGGGACAAGTTGGTCGTAAAAAATCAACTGGCTGTCATTGCGCCCATCGATCTTGCTGACGGTTCTATAATTGGAGTGTAAAATCTCCGATATATTGTCCGGATCGGGATAAGTGACCAATGAATAGTACGGTATCTCCTCCGGCAAGGGATTTTCTGCCAACCATTGGCGCCGCACTTCCTGCATCATACTCTGCACTGCGCCGGAATCGCCCTTGTCACAGTCGGAACCCGGTACAAAACGCAGCAGGTTAGCGGTCGACTGGGAAGTGGTATTGGCCAGGGGTGATCCACCGACCGAGCCGGCGACGCTGACCACCGCGGCGACCCTGCCGCGTATCTCCGGAAATTCTACCAGTGCCAGCAGAATATCCGGCACGCCCTTGGAATAACCGAGCAGAATCAGCGGCCTGTCGCCCTCCTTCAGTTCCATCGCCATAATACTGTCGCGCAACTGGACGGCATTGTGCTTACTACTGGACAAACCATCGACCTCAAGGGTCAGGAATCCATAGCCGAAGCGCGCCAGATGATTTTGAATACTGCCATCGGGATCGATATAGTTTTCCAGGCACTGCCATCCCAGCCCCGGCACAAAAGCCACCGTATACGGTTTTTGCGCAGCACCGGTGGCAACGTCGCCGCGACTGGACTCGCTCTCGCCATCGAGCGCCACCAGCAACTTCTCACAGGGTCGGTCGTCCGGCAGGGTATCGCCGCGCAGCGCCTCGAGGGTGCAGTAGATCTCACGAAATCGGCCCCGGCCGTCTTCAATGCCGGCCAGGGAAGCAGGCAATAACATCAGTGGCTCGGTATCCGGGGAAAATTCGACCAGCGGTTTATTGCTACAGGCGAGCAGCACAGACAAGACCGCGATAAAAAAAAACAGCTTCACTACGTCCCCACCGATGGTGTTTTCCGCAACACGGGATGCACGCCCTGTCCGGAGCCTATATACAGGGGAAGCCCGGTTTCGACAGGGGCACTATTCAAGCCCCACCACATCTTCTTCGATAGCTTGCGGTTTGTCATCGGGAAAATCAATCTGGTCGGCATCCTGCTCCGCCAGCTCGACCCAACCGCCGCCCATGGCCTTATAGGTATTGATAAGACCGATATAGACATTGTTTTGTACGTTCACCAGGTTCAGCTGTGCATTAAACAAGCTGCGCTGGGCGTCTAACACTTCAATATAGCTTGTATAGCCGTTGTCATAGCGAATCTTGGCCAGGCGGGCATAATTATCCAGAGCGGCCACCCGGCGTTGCTCGGACGCCAGTTGCTCCC
>JAUXCW010000128.1 GCA_030618705.1 Gammaproteobacteria bacterium
CAAGAACACTGGAATAGCTATTCCTGGTGGACATTTTTAGAAGGAGAGGGTCTTCATATTTTTCCTGAATAAAGGCACGCAGCGGATTGTTCATCAGGAAAAACTCTACCTTGTTCATAATCATTCTATGAATCCTTAACAATTAGCTCTTCAGAAAATTTGTGGGTAGAGAATACTACGGGAAATTGGGGACGCTACCCTTTTCCCCAATTTCCCGCTCGCTAAAACCTCTGGATTCCTGCCTGCGCAGGAATGATGATATCCCGGATTGACCGGAACCACACTTGTATCCCGTGTGTGCGACTGGCTTAATGCGGGAGTACCTTCCCCACAGGATTTAGTGTGACCACCTCGCTGCTGCAAATCGAGCATACCCTTGCAAACCACGACGCCCGGAAGAATCGGCTTCGGCGACTGCTGAACCGCGCCGCGGTGGCGGTGATTCTGCGTGAAGTTGGCGGCGAGACTGAGGTATTGATGATCAGGCGAGCCGAACGCAAGGGCGACCCCTGGTCGGGCCATATGGCCTTTCCGGGAGGGCGGATGGAAGGCTCGGACCGGCATGGCCTGGACGTGGCCTGCCGGGAAACCGGGGAGGAAATTGGCCTGCGCTTAGTGGAGTCGGACCGCTGTATTGGTCGTTTGTCAGAAATTATGACCCACTTCCAGCTACGTCGACGGGCAACGGTGATCAGCCCCTATGTGTTCAGGCTCGAGCGGGAGGTGAAGTACACGCTCAACCACGAGGTGTCGGAGGTCATCTGGGTTCCCCTGGGGTTCCTTATGGATCGGGGTAATCGTCAAAGAATAAGGTGGGACCGGATAGGTATTGAAATCCCCATGTCCTGTTATATGTACAAGGGGCGGCGTATCTGGGGGCTCTCCCTGAGGATGCTGGATGAATTACTCGAGCTGTTGAGCCGGCTTTGAAAGGGCCAGCTCCACCAGCGGCAGTCGATCGTTACCGAAATACATATCGTCGCCGTTGACAAACATCGTCGGCGAGCCGTAGCCGCCGCGCTCGATCAGTTCATCGGTATTGGCGCGCAGCTTGTCCTTACAGGGCTGACTGGTGATCTGTTCGAAGAATGCCGTTGTGTCCATGCCCAGGTCGAGCACGATGTCGCGCAACACCTCGTCACTGCTGATGTCCAATGCTTCTCCCCAGTAAGCCTCGAACACCTTGCGGGCATAGGGGACGAGCAAACCCTGCTCCTCGGCGACAAAGCAACCGCGCATCGACTTGACGGCGTTGACCGGATGAAAGGACGGCCAGCCGATTGTAAGGCCGCAATAGCGCGCCCAGTCCTGCAGGTCCTTGAAGTAGTGGCCGGCGCGGCGCTCGTCGTTTAAAAATGCTTCCCTCGCGCTGTACAGGCCCTTGTTGACAGCGTTGAATACGCCGCCCACCAGGATCGGGCGCCAGAGGATTTCGGCATCGGTACGCTCCGCGACAGGCTGGATGCCGTGGAAGGCCATATAGGTCCACGGGCTGGAACAGTCGAAGAAGAATTCTATCCTTGCCATGGTTGTGCTCCGGCTATCGAGTGATCCGTAGTGTACACACAGCGGTGGTGTTAGCATACGAGCATGACACCCGTTAAAACGAATCCGCTGCGACCGTGGAATACGGCACTGGCCTGCATGGCGTTCCAGGGTATGGGGATGGGCCTGGTAGGGCTGTACGGCTTTTTTATCGGGCCGATGGGGGCGCACTTCGGCGCCAGTACCGCGACCATGACCATGGGTATGGTGCTGATGCTGGTGGTCGGTGCCCTTATGAGTCCGGTGTTGGGTGC
Organism: Gammaproteobacteria bacterium; assembly: GCA_030618705.1. GTDB lineage: Bacteria > Pseudomonadota > Gammaproteobacteria > Pseudomonadales > JAHEGP01 > JAHEGP01. The sequence goes on from JAUXCW010000128.1 coordinate 1,800, forward strand.
TGTGCTCGACCGGGTGGCGGTTCGGCCCGTGTTGCTGTTCGGCATCTTACTGGCGAGCCTGTCGTTTTGGATGATGAGTCGCGCCGGATCCATGGGGGAGCTGACGTTCTGGTTTATCGGCTTTCTGGTGGGTATGGTTTGCTATGGGCCGCTTTCCTGCAATGTCCTGCTGATCCGTGCCTACGGGGTGCAGCGGGTGCGGGCGTTGGCAATTGCCGCGATAGGCGTCAGCCTGGCCAGTATATCCCTGCCCCCATTGGTGGCCTGGATGCTGGAGCGCTATGGCTGGCAATCGGCGATGACGGCTCTCGCCGCCCTGATCTTATTCATGCTGGCGCCGCTGGTCATGTTTGTGGTGGAGGAACCGGCGCGCGGTGAGCAGCCGAAGATCGGTCAGCTCAACGATCAACTGGAGCCCGGCCTGGAGTTTTTAAGGCAGCCGGTATTCTGGCTGATCGGCGTGGGCATGGCGATGATTCTCAACGCGATGATACTGATCAGCGTGGTACTGGTGCCGCATTTTCTCCAGCTGGGGTTCTCCGTGGCCGATGCCGCGACCGTGATCTCCATGGGCGGGGTGGGGGGCTTGCTGGGCAAGCTTTGCTTCGCGGCGGCCTCGGCGAGTGTGCGTCCCTATGTAAAACATCTGGCGCTGGCCCTGGTGCTGGGGCAGGTGGCGGGCTGGTCTGCGCTGGCCGGCGCCGAGGGCCTTACCGGTGCCATGCTGGGTATGATGCTGGTGGGTACCAGCGGCGGGATCATCATTCCGTTTTATCCGTATATCAATAGCGTCTACTTTGATGAGCGTATTATTGGAAAGGTCAATGGCGCACAGGCGCCCCTGTTTCTGCCGCTGGGGCTCGCGTCGGCGCCGTTGGCGGGCATGGTGTACGAGCGCACGGGCAGTTATGTGCCGGCGTTGCAGGCCGTGGTGGTGATGTTGCTTGTGGTGGCGGTGATATTCATGGCCTTGCCGCGGCCAGCGGTAGAGCCGGCGGCCATTGACCGGGGCGACCTTTAAATTCAAGGTCAGCGGCCCCATATAAAAGTGTTGGTGACGCTTTAGGTAGCGGCAAGATCGGGAGGCTGGATGGAATACAAGGATTACTACGAGACCATGGGTGTGGCCAGGGAGGCGACCCAGGATGAGATCAAGCGTGCCTACCGCAAGCTGGCGCGTAAGTATCACCCGGATGTCAGTAAGGAGGCAGACGCGGATGCCCGCTTCAAGGAGCTGGGTGAGGCCTACGAGGTGCTGAAGGACCCGGAGAAGCGCGCGGCCTACGACCAACTGGGAGCCAACTGGCAGCAAGGGCAGGATTTCCGCCCGCCGCCGGATTGGGATGCCGGATTTGAGTACAGCGGTGGCTTTGGCGGCGGCGAGTCGGCGCACTTCAGCGATTTCTTCGAGTCGGTCTTCGGCCAGGCCGCCGGTCGTGCCGGTGGCGGGGCTGGTGGCCGCGGCGCCGGCTACCAGGCCAGGGGAGAAGACCACCACGCCCGTATTCTGATCGATATCGAAGACGCCTTTGACGGCGCCGAGCGTGCCATCACCCTGCATGCGCCCGAGGTCGATGAGCAAGGCCACGTCCGCACCCGGGAACGAACCCTTAAAGTCCGTATTCCCGCGGGCATCAAATCCGGCCAGCACATTCGTTTGTCGGGCCAGGGCAACCCCGGTTTTGGTGGCGGCCCGGCCGGAGACCTGTATCTCGAGGTGGGATTCAAGCCGCACCGAATGTATAGCGTGGAGGACAACGACCTCTACCTGGACTTGCCGCTGGCGCCATGGGAGGCCGCGCTCGGTGCCAAAGTACGTGTGCCCACGCCGGGCGGCGCCATCGAGATGAATATCCCCGCGGGGACCAAAGCCGGCGCGAAAATGCGCCTCAAGGGCCGGGGCCTGCCGGGCAGCCCGGCCGGAGACCTGTTTGCGGTAGTCAAAATCGTACTGCCGCCGGCGGACACCGAATCGGCCAAAGCGCTCTATCGTAAAATGGAGCAGGACCTGGCATTTAATCCGCGGGCGGCACTGGAGGCATGAGCATGGAAAACAATACCCAAACCCTGGTCGGTGTGGTGGTGGGAGACACCACCTTTATCAGCCTCGATGAGCTGTGCTCGGCGTGCACGGCACGGGTCGAGCATATCGCGGCGCTGGTGGAGGAGGGTATACTCGAACCCTCCGGCGGCAGTAGCAATGATTGGCGCTTCCCCGGCTCCAGTCTCTATCGCGCCCGTACGGCGCTGCGGTTGCAGCGGGAGCTGGAAATCAACCTGGCGGGGGTGGCGCTGGCGCTGGAGTTGATGGAAGAAGTGCAGCAACTGCGCTGTCGCCTGTCGCGATGGGAGCGGGGCGTCGAGTAGTCCCTGTCGAGTGAAAAGCGTTGCGTTAGCGGTGGCTGCGCGGATACACTCGGCCATCGTTTTTAGCGCCCCCTGATAAATCCCGGTAAAACATGCCCGCCCATGCCCGATAATCACGACAAGCCCGGATCGAAATCCAAATCCAGTAAAGAGGCCCCGGTACCGGGTAATCGGGTATCCCGGTTTTCCCGCATGGTGCGGCTGGCTTCCGGCGTGGCCGGCGGTATGCTGGCCGAGGGCGGCCGCCAACTCGCCCAGGGCAATCGACCCCGCGCCAGGGAGCTGTTGCTGACGCCCGCCAACGCACGTCGGGTCACGGATCAACTGGCACAGTTGCGTGGTGCCGCGATGAAGGTTGGCCAGCTGATATCCATGGACGGCGGCGATATCTTGCCGCCCCAGCTCACCGAAATTCTCTCGCGGCTGCGCTCTGACGCCCAGTCCATGCCGGTCAAACAATTGCTGTCGGTGCTGGAGAGCAACTGGGGTGAGGATTGGGAGCAGCTGATCTACCAATTCGATTACCAGCCCATCGCCGCGGCCTCCATCGGCCAGGTGCACAGCGCCATGTCGCAAAAGGGCAAGCGACTGGCGATCAAGATCCAGTACCCCGGTGTGCGCAAGAGTATCGACAGCGATGTCGACAATGTCGCGACCCTGTTGCGAATATCCCGCCTGCTACCGGACCAGGTCGACATCAAACCGCTATTGGCGGAGGCCAAGCTGCAGTTGCACCAGGAAGCGGATTACCTGATGGAGGCGCGGCACCTGACGCGCTACCGCGAATTGCTGGCCGATGACCCCCGCTTCGTGCTGCCCGAGGTGTATGAGGAGCTGACCACCAGGGATATCCTCGCCATGAGTTTTGTCGAGGGCGAGCCCATCGAGAGCCTGGAGGGCTCGGCACGCAGTGCCCGGGACCGTGCCATGAGCTTGCTGATAGAGCTGTTGTTCCGCGAGTTATTCGAGTTCCAACTGATACAGACCGACCCCAATTTCGCCAATTATCTATACTGTTACGACAGCAAGCGCCTGGTGCTGCTCGATTTCGGCGCCACGCGCTCATATTCCACCAAGGTGGTACGGGCTTACAAAAAATTGTTTAAAGCGGCGATGAATGAAGATCGGGACGCGTTGTTCAGCAGCGCACGCAGCATCGGCTATTTTCAGCAGAATATCGACGCGCAGCACCGCGAGAAACTGCTGGACTTGTTCCTGCTGGCCACCGAGCCCTTTCGCCACGAGGGCCCCTACGATTTCGCCGAATCCGAGATGCCGCTCAGGCTGAGCGAGGCGGGGATGGAGATCGGTATGCAGCGACAGCACTGGCATACTCCCCCGGCCGACGCCCTGTTCCTTCATCGCAAGCTGGGCGGGATGTATATGCTGGCGACGCGGCTGCAAGCCAGGGTCGATGTCAGGAAGCTACTCGAGGTGCATGTTTGATGTTGCGGTTACTGCTGTTTGCACTGCTCCTGTCACCCCTGGGTGCGGTGCTGGCACAGCAGCCGGACGACCCCTCGGTGCCGGGCCCCTGGCCTGTGGGTTACCGGGAGTTCTCCGCCACCGACAGTAGCCGCGACATTGCCGTGGGTGGTCGCAATTTACCGATTCACGTCTGGTATCCGGCGGCAGATGCCGGGGAGTATGAGCCGGCAGTCTATATTAGCAGTGACTTTTTACCTTTGCTCGCCCTGATCGCTCGCAGTGAACCACCGGTAGCCGCGGATGTACGCTGGCCCTTGATCGTATTTTCCCATGGCTTCGGCGGCACCCCCGCCCAATCCACCCCACTGATGGAAACCCTCGCCAGCCATGGCTTTGTGGTGGCGGCGGTCGACCATATCGGCAACAGTCAGTCGGCCTCGCCGTTGCCGAAAAATTTTGAACAGGCCCGGGCGGACCGGGTGCCCGATGTCTCTTTTGTCATCGATACCTTGCTGGCCCTGTCGCGGGACGAGAGCAGCGCCTGGTACCGCAGCCTGCACCCGTTTCGCATCGGCGTCACCGGGCACTCCTTCGGCGGTTCCACCAGCATGGGTATGGCGGTGGGCGAATTCGGCGTGATTACAGGTGATCCGCGAGTCAAGGCTATCCTGCCGGTATCGGGGGTCATGGACGATTTCACCGATGGCGCGCTGGCCCAGGTGCCGGTACCGCTGTTATTGCTCGGCGCCACCCTGGACACGGCGGTGCCGATAGCCAACAATATCCGCGCCTTTACCCTCAACCAGGCGCAAAGCCCGGTGTGGCAAGTGGATGTGACCGGCGCAAGCCATACCGCCCAGCGATTGCAGAATCTCTACACGGTGGCGTTTTTCAAGCTGCATATACAACGCGACAATCGATATATGCGCTTTCTGAAGCCGGAGTACAACCAGCAAAACGAACCCGCCATCGCGCTGGGGCGCAAGGCGCGCTTGTCCTGGGTAGCGCAAAACAAGGTGTGGTAGTGCGGATATTACTGATACAGAGAACGCCGATCGCCACCGTGCTGGCCCTGGTCGCGATACTGTCAGCCTGTTCCGGTGGCGGCAGCGACGACGATCCCATCCAGTTCGATGCGGGCGACCTGGCGGGCACCTGGTTGATGTCCGCGGACTACAGCTGGCGCGTCGATGACCCTGCCCTGGCCGGAGACGGCTCGGAAACCATGCGCGCCGTGGTCACCATTCGCTCGGACGACCCCCAACACGCCACGGTGCATAATTGTTATCCGGGGGTGGGTGTCCAGCAAATCACCGTAGAGAATAATCAATTCGAGTACCTGCTGTTCGATGCGCCGGTGGTATTCAAGCTGGTCGCCGAGGGTGTGGAGGCTCCACGTATCGACCTGCGTACCGGCAATATCCTGCTGCCGGGGCCGGCGAGCATGGCTGTGCCCCGCGCCGATGCGGATATCGATGCCGACTCGGGGGAGGTGGCGCTGAAGGGTATCGCCCGGCTGGTGCGGATCAGTGACGAAATCGTCAGCGTCACCGATGCCACGGTGACCTTCGAGGGCGAGGCTCCCGTCGACCTCGCCCTGCAGTGCTTTACGGAAATCGATCGACGCAGTCGTTTATTGGGCGCTCTCAGTGAGGACCATATCCACAGCGTACTGGCTGACGGTGTGCAGCAGGATACGCTGATTGAAATCGACGTCAGCCTCAGCAGTGAGAGTGACGACTCCGCCGCCGAAATGGGCTTTTCGGGCCTGCAACGCACTCTTGTGATGCAAAATGCCGACCCCCTCGCCGGGGATCTGTTCGTCACCGACGAGGCTGATCTGAGTTTCGAACTGCCCATGGAGGGACAGGGCGAATTCGCCACCGTGAAGGTGCAGTTCCAACCCGTTGACGAGTAGGTAACGCTCTTCGCTTCCAATCCGTTGCCGGATTCCTGGTCGGTCGATAAGTTGACCGATTATTATCTGGGCAAGGCGAAGAAGTAATTGCACTGTATCTGCAGACATGGGCGGGGTAGAATCCCCGCCTGTCGATGAAAAATACTATAAACACTGAGGAGGACTTATGTCTTATATATTGTCAGCAAGTCGAGCCGTTGTACCCTTGGGCCTTGCATTGGTATTGATGGGGGGCTGTGTCAGTAAAGGAAAATACGATGACCTGGTCGAGGAAAATATCGGCCTGATGCAGCAGAACGTCTCCCTGTACGAGCGAGTCGAACTTCGCGATGAAGAAATCGAGTTGCTGGAAGATGAGCAGGAAGAGATTGCCGAAAGTCTTGATTTGCTGATCAGCGCCGGCGCGGTAAAGATGGAGTTGCTGAAGGACGGGCTGAAGTTACAGCTGGGCGATGAGGTATTGTTCCCCACCGGCTCGGCCACCCTCAAGGACTCCGGTAAAGAAGTACTGGCGCAACTGGTGGATGAGCTCGAAGATATCCCTTACCAGATCCTGGTATTCGGCAATACCGACAATGTGCCGGTGGGACCAGGCCTGGTCGACCGCTACCCTAACAACTGGTACCTGGCCGGCGCCCGTGCCGCCGCCGTCGTCACCTATATGCACGAGGAAGGTATTCCCGCCTCACAGCTGGTGCCGGTATCCTGGGGCGATACCCAGCCCATCGCATCAAACGATACAGCCGAGGGGCGTTCGGAAAACCGTCGCATCGAGGTGCGTCTGCGGCCTGTAGTTCGGGGTGATGACGACTAGAACGAAAAATATCTCCTGAAAAAGTGCCAGGGCGGGGGTGGCGCTAAACTCCCTCGCCCTTCGGCACCAGTGCAATCGGGTCCATATCCCGCAGGTAGGTCGAGTCGGTCGGCTCCAGCTTGTTGTAGCTGATCATGCTGCGCAATTCCTTGACATAAGCATCGCCTCGTTCGGAGTACTTATCCAGTGTGCCGGCAAGCCCGGTGCCGGATATCACCTCGCCGCGTTTGCGCATGGCTGCTCTCTCTGTTCTCAGGCGGGCATAGGCCGGGTGGCTGTTGATATTGTGGATATAGGCGGTCACCGAGGCCATCGGTGAGTCGAAAGCCCGCACGCCGTAGTTGCCCAATTCCTTGCGTACCTTGTGCGGTGTAATCACATCGTCGGACCAGCCCCACTGGCCGAAAAGAGCGTTGCCCTCGTAGGCAAAACGAGACGTTCCCCATCCGCTCTCTATCGCCGCCTGGGCCAGCGCCAGGGATACGGGCATGATGTCCAGGCGTACCAGTAGCGCGTCCAGTTGAACGCTGCCCGAGTCTGTCTCGTCAAAAGGCGGCTCGCCGTAGGCCTCGGTAAGGTGGTTCAGGCGCTGGATCTGGGCGTTTGATAGCTTGCCGTCGGCGAGCTGAGTGCGCATTTGTTCCACCTCGGCGCGTTGCTCCAGCACGATTTCGTTGGCACGCAGCATCAGCGGTGCCTGCAGGAACAGGAACACCATCTTTTTCTCCTGCACCGGGATAGCCTTGCTACTGGTCGTGCTCCAGCGCTTGGGTATCTGGGTGATAAATACACGGGGGATGCTGCGATCGCC
>JAUXCW010000243.1 GCA_030618705.1 Gammaproteobacteria bacterium
TCGATGATCGAGGATATGGAGCATCAGCTGCCGCCCCGATATGATTGCCTCGCCTCCTTTGGTATCAGCGAATCACTGCGCGGCATGATCCAGTTTCGTACCGGCATCGTGCTGCAGGAGGTATCGCTGTTGGGGATAAGCGTGGGGGAATGCGAGTTGCGGCTATTGCGCGAGAACCAACCGCACCTCGCGCCGACGGACAGCTGGACGCGCCTGTGGCAGGGCAAGCGCTCCGGTGACACCCGGGTCTATTTCGTCTACCGCCGCAACCCATAGCGGTTCAGTCGCTGCCGTACTTTAAAAATCCCCCCACGCATATTGATAACGCAAGGCGAAGCTATCGAATTCGGCACCGACACCGTTATTTTCTGCTGAAGCAAAACTGGCGCTAATGCCATGCTGCTTGTTAAGCGGATACGAAACGACTATTCCATAGCGCAAATTTTCCTGTTCAGTTGCACGGGGCTCGCCGTTGACCGCGGTCTGGCCACCGCGGCCATAACCCAGCCCGAGGCCAATCCAGAAGCCTGGCCGCAAGGTATAGACAATATGGCCCTTGGCAATATATATGGGATCCTGCTCGAGTTTATTGCCACCGAAGAAGTCGTCGTTATCGCCAAATAGCCAGACGGCGCCGATCAGTTCCAATGTCCAGTTGCCCAGCCTGCGGGAGACCCCCAGTTCGGGTCGAATAGCCCAGCGATTGGTGCCCAAATTCAGTAACTTGTCGCTGTCGTAGTCGCTGGTTGGAGTGACCAACTGGATGCTGCCGCCGACGATGGTTTTCTGTTGCCATGAGGGGAAAGCCCCGCTGTCGAGGGCCGGAGCGCCGTAAAAGTTCCAGTCCAGCTTCAATCGGAAGTCGCCAAACCCCTGCGCATTGCGATCGGCGGGCACACCTTCAACCGCGCCCTTCCAGTCGCCGAACGCGTAAGGTACGAAGGCTTTGAACTTGGCGTTACGTCCCATCAAAGCAAAAGACCGTACATAGCCAAGCATCGCGATATTGAGATTGCCGTCCAGATCCTCGATGGGGAGTGTCGGATCCAGCAACACATTGCCGGACGAGTATGCATAGCCTACTGAGAGCACGTTCACTCCCGTGGGAGTATTGCTGTAGGTGCGCGGCTCCAGCTCCTGGCACCATGCAAACCGGGCGCTTGAAAAAAACGCAATACAGCCTGCCACCAATAAGAGTATGAATCGATTGTCGCCAATAGCCATGAAGCCTGATAAACCTGTGTCTAATAGCCTGATCGGCCCGGGGGTTATGGTGTGTACCAGATGGGCGAGGTATAGGCGCGCTCCTGAATCGTCATGGGTACTTCCTCGCTGACTTTCACGTTATAGCGCCTGGCATCGTAGGCGGTCCAGCGAGGCGTCGGAATCTCAATGACGCGGGCATAATAAAAGGCCGCTTGTTGCGGATCGAAGCCGGGATCCTGCCAGACTGTGATCAGGTCGGAATCGCCTATGGAATTGCTCCAGGTGGCCTGCTCCACGACAGCCCAGCCATCGTGCTGGCGTCCGGCAAACTTGGCCATGGGATGATTCCAGCGCTCAGCGGACAGCGCGACGGTGGTTAAAAGGCCGGTAGCGATGCCGATGGCGAAACTGCGGATGGTTTTTTTCATTGCGCTTCCTTTCTTTGAGGCGACAGGCGACGAAAGTAGCAAGCATGCTAACGCTGAATTGTTACATAAGGTGGATGTTGTGCCTATGCAAAAACCGAATGGTGCCGAGGGGGTAAGCCGAGTCCCCGCTGCTCCGGGGCGCTCTACAGGCTACATTAACGTGACGAAAGGAAGCCCGGTGGTCGACGATGCAATTGCAGGGTGGTAGAGGGGCTTTCACCAAACATGCGTCTGTACTCTACGGCAAAGCGACCGAGTTCCGTAAAGCCCCTGTGTGTCGCCACGTCGCTCACAGTAAGCCCGGCGGGAGCGCCGGCAAGCTCACGTCGGACTCTATTGAAACGCATGGCGGTGATAAAAGCTTTCGGCGTGCAGCCAAAGCAGGAGCGAAATCCAATCTGCAAGGTTCGCTCTGAAACGCCCAGCCTGGAACACAGCTCGTAGATTCTAATGGGCTGGCCGGCGTGCTCCCTGATGTAGCCTGCGGCCGCCATCGCGGTGGTATTCGCCAGGCGGCGATTAATGGCCCTGTGTCGGGTGGAATCGCGCGTTGCTATGCCAATAATGGGTTCCAGCAATTGCGTTTCGATTGCTTCGCCGCCCGCGGTAAGCAAGGCTGGATCGCTGCAAACCCGCGCCAGCAGACCTGACCAGCAGCGGTTCAATTGAGTGTGCAAACCCGGACCGGCAAGGCGCAGCCGATGTTGGTGACAGATATCACCGATCTCCTGCTGCGCCAAACTCTGCAGGGTTTGATCGAATAAAGTCGTGCTGACGCTGAGTACGATAATCTCGCAGGGCCCGGCCGAGGTAAAGTGAAACTCTTCACCCGGCCGCAGCAGCATCAGCTCGTTGTCTTCGAGACAAGCGCCGTGAGAGTAAACGGGTGCGCCCGCCGTTTGCGAGAGGAAAGTAAAGGCCCGCTGCGGTGAGCTGCCCTCGATGAAGATCCCTGGCTGATAAGAGGTGTGCGCCAACTGGGCGCAATCGGAATGAACAATGGTCGAGCAGCCGAGAAAGGGCCCCTTGCCCAGTTGGTGGTAGCGCTGGTCCCAGGCGTGGTCCGATGCTGCCATTTCGTCAAAATCGGTTAAAGCCCCCGAGATGATCAAGCCGGCTTCAAACAAAGCGCTCATAGGGTTTGCTCAAACAACACGAAGCATCTTTCCTGCTTGCGGGCAGCAATTGACAGCCGACCTTTTAACGCTGTCATTCGGGTTTTGCATAGGCAATATAGTGGCACTATGTCATAGTCGAAAAACCTTTACAATACAGTGGGAATGCGTCGGAGATGGCCAGGAATGCAGGAATGGTAGTAAGGAAAAGAGTTGGGGAAAAGAGTAAAAGGGGCACAAGTAAACCGGATTCGGGCGAAATGAAATTACTCGTATGGGTGGCGGCGCTGGCCCTGCTGGTCTGTACCCCCGCGGGCTTTGCCGAGGACCAGGACGCCGAAACGAAAGCACTTGATTCGACAGCGACGCAATGGTCGTTCCAGTTCGCCTATCAGTCGATGCCGGACTACCATGACGACACTCTCGACAACGGGGAGGTGAGGCCGGCCGGGCTCGACAATTATGTCCAGTTGCGGATAGTCGCGCCGATTCCCCTGGAGTCGCTGACTATCCTGCCCCGACTCACCTTGCGGCACTACGAGAACGCCAACACCGGCGATTCGGGTATCGGCAACACGGAGCTGTTTGCGCTGATCATTCCCAAGAGTTGGGACTGGGGCTCAGGGCGGTTCGGCCTCGGCCCCCTCGTTACCCTGCCCGGTAACGACAAGGTAGCCAAGGACGAATGGGGGTATGGCTTTGCCGGGGCGCTGGTCAACTCCTCGGGTAAGTGGTTCTACGGCGTGTTGCTGACACAGTCATGGCAGTCTATCGATCCAGCTACCCTGCCGGCAAGCAATACCAACAGGAATCCGCTGGGGATCGCGCCTTTCCTCAACTACCGCATTGGCAAAGGCTGGTATATCGGCAATGGCGATATGGTCGCGCTCTACGACTGGGACTCGAGGGAATTCTACGTCCCTATCGGTGTGCGGTTCGGTAAGGTGTTCGTGGGCGAAAAAGGCAGCTGGAATCTCTACGGCGAGTACCAGACCAGCGCCGTGTACGATTCCTGGCCAGGTGCAGCAGTGAAGAATTCTTTTCGCATCAACGCGACCTATAGCATGCCGGTTGGCTTCTGATTGAGGTGGTCGACTCTACGCTCACCTGCCATTCTGACCGTCCGCACTCCGGTCGTTTAGCGGCCGCCCCAATGCCGGTGAAACCAGGCAAAAGAGGATTTACAAAATGAATATCAACACACTGTTGGCGAAGCTGGTATTTCCCCTCCTGGTGATGGCTGTTGTCTCCGCCTGTCAGCCGGACGACGCAACGATTAGTCTGGCCGCGAGCTAGGCCCAGGAACAGGTTCAAACCCAGGAACAGGGCCAAAGCCAGCCCGACACGCACAGCGCCGAATTCAAAGGAAAGATCGGCCGAACCTTTGCCGAATCGGTCGAAGACTGGCCAGAGGAGCCCGTGTACACGGGTAAAGAGCCCAACGTTTTGCTGATTCTTCTCGATGATGTGGGCTATGCGCATCTTGGCGCCTACGGCGGCCAGGATACCGGTTCGCCGGTATCAAAAGACTATGACAGGGATAACGTTTTCTCCGGCAATCTCGATCGCGTCGTGATCAAGATCGGAGAAAATATGTAGTGGGAGTTCACCCGATTAACGAGGTAGCTGATGACTGAAGTCTCGCAAGTTGAGGTGCCGGCCGGGGGATGGCGGCTCAAGTTCGGCGTTGCCCTGTTTGGTCTCAGCATAGTGCTTCCCGTAGTCGGGGTGCCGCTGGTTGCCGGAATGGAACTGTCGGCCGCGGCGGTGGCCACGGTTTCCGGTGGCCTGCTCGGGGGGGCAGAAGTGCTTGGTATCCTTGCCGTGGCTGTCATGGGCAAGAGCGGTTACGCTTATATCAAGAATCGTGTCTTCGGCTTTCTCAAGCAGTACGGACCACCGGTTGAAGTCAGCCGCACCCGCTACACTATCGGCCTTGTGATGTTTGCCGTGCCCATTGTTTTCGCCTGGCTTGCGCCGTATGCGGCGGAATTGTTTCCTGGCTACCAGGGTAACGAGTTCACCTATGCCATAGCCGGCGACCTGCTGTTGCTGCTTAGCCTGTTCGTCCTGGGCGGTGATTTTTGGGACAAGCTGCGTGCGCTGTTTATCCACGGGGCAAAGGTGGTGTTTCCGAAAACGACAGGATGAGTGGATGGGGGCATCCTTCCTCGAAGACCCTTTATCGATCTTATGTCGACCGCTGATCCCCCGGGAAGGAGTGCTCCAATGAAAAAAATCGCCGAATTTTTAAAAACAACAGCCCTGGGCGGCTTGCTGGTGGTTATACCACTGTCGGTATTCTATCTGCTATTCGGTCAATTATTAGATGCGGTCATTGCCCTGGCCACGCCAATTGC
>JAUXCW010000338.1 GCA_030618705.1 Gammaproteobacteria bacterium
GCACGATGCTCTGGGTGGCGGCGGTACCGCGTCCTTGCGTTTTGATGCGCAGGGCAAAGGCCTTGGACAAAACCTGTTGGAAATGACGGTAGTCGTGCCGCAGTCGATCCTTCAGCACACTTCATTCAAGACGCTGGATTAAGCGACGTGTCCGTTGGGGCATTGAGTGGCAAAAACACATTATGGTTGGAGCGGCTTGCTCCAGGTAGGATATAAGCCTTATGCCCGTATTTAGAAGTAAGATAGATACCGATAGTGCCGATTTTGAAAAGAACAGAATCGGGCAGCTCGATCGTATTGCTCAGCTGGAGGCTTTGAATAAAGTCGTAAGCGATCTGTCTTTTGCCAAAAAAGAAAAATTTGAATCACGTGACCAGCTGCTGCCACAGGAACGCCTGGCGAGGTTGCTTGACCCCGGAATGCCTTTCTTTGAAATCGGCTCACTGGCCAATTACAACCCGAATGACCCCAAGTCCATTCCCGGCGGCAATATTATCGCGGGTATCGGTTTTGTGTCCGGTGTGCGCTGCGCAATTTGTGTTTCTAACAGCGCTATAGCGGCGGGCTCACAAACACAGGGCGGTTTCAATAAGATGATGCGCCTGCAGGATATGGCCTCAAAGCACAAATTGCCCTTTATCCAGTTGGTTGAAAGCGGTGGCGCAAACCTGCTGGAACAAAAGGTGGACTTCTTTGTTCTGGGTGGAAAATTCTTCTGTAATCTCGCCCGCCTCAGTGCGCAAGGCTTACCGGTTATCACCATTTTGCACGGTGGCTCGGTAGCGGGTGGCCCCTATATGCCCGGCTTGAGTGACTATGTTATCGCGGTAAAAAAGCGCGGCAAGGCATTTTTGGCAGGCACGGCCCTGCTGAAGGCGGCGACAGGAGAGGAGTGTGACGATGAAGAGCTCGGTGGCGCCGAGATGCACGCCAGTATTTCCGGTCTGGCCGAATACCTGGCCGAAGACGATACCGATGCTGTGCGAATATGTCGCGAGCTGCTCGACAAGCTGGGTTGGAGTCTGCAGCCGCCGTCTACCCGGACTGACAATGTCGAGCCCGTTTATGATATCGATGAATTGACCGGTATCGTGCCGCTGGACTATCGCATTCCCTACGATGTCCGGGAGGTGATCGCCCGCATTGTCGACGGCTCGGATATGCTGGATTTCAAACCCCTGTACGGCCCCCATACGGTTTGTGTGCAAGCGAAAATATACGGTTATCCCGTTGCGCTTATCGGCAATAACGGCCCGATCGATAACCAGGGCGCGACCAAGGCTACCCATTTTATCCAGGCGAACTGCCAATCCGATACGCCGATTATCTACCTGCAGAACACCACGGGTTTTATGGTGGGTAAAGCGTACGAGCAAAACGGCATGATCAAGCACGGATCAAAGATGATCCAGGCGGTTTCGAATGCGACGACAGCGCAGATCACCCTGATGATCGGTGCCAGTTTCGGTGCCGGTAACTACGGTATGTGCGGGAGAGCGTACGAGCCCGATTTTTGCCTGAGCTGGCCCAATCAGCAGACCGGCTTGATGGGCGGCCGGCAGGCCGCGAAGACCATGGCGGTAGTGATGGAGGAGTCGGCGAGGCGCAGAGGCGAAACCCTGGATCCAAAGGTCATGGAGGAGCAGGAAGCGGCGATCATTGCGCACTTCGAAGCCCAGACAGACGCCTTTTATACCTCGGGCCTGGGCCTGGATGACGGGGTGATCGACCCGCGTGATACCCGCAAGGTATTGGGTTTCCTGCTGGCGACCATACAGGCGGGGAAGCAGCGCGAGCTGCATCCAAGCAGTTTTGGCGTGGGGCGAATGTAGCAGCTGTAGCAGGCTTGTAAGAAAGGCCCGGCGCACCCGGAAGCTTAAACGTATGACTTATAAGGTGGATTTACCATGGCTTCGATCCTGGATCCCGTGCTCAATACCGACGAACACAAGGCAATCAAACGTACCGCGCTACAAATCATCGAAAAGGACATAAACCCCTATATCGATGAATGGGAAGCCAATGCGCCGTTCCCGGCACACCAGGTATTCAAGAAGTTGGGGGATGCGGGCCTATTGGGTATCACCAAACCGGTCGAGTTTGGCGGCATGGGGCTGGATATCACCTATGCCATGGCATTTGGTGAGGCGGTGGGCCATATCGAGTGCGGCGGTATCCCCATGGCAATTGGTGTGCAAACGGATATGGCGACCCCGGCGCTGGCCAATTTTGGTTCAGATGAGCTGCGCCGGGATTTCCTCGCCCCGGCTATTTCCGGGGATTATGTCGCCTGCGTGGGCATCTCCGAGGTCCATGCCGGCTCCGATGTCGCGGCGATCAAGACCCATGCCCGTAAAGACGGCGATGACTATATTATCAACGGCTCCAAGATGTGGATTACCAACTCCCTGCAAGCGGATTTCATGGTGGCCCTGGTGGTTACCGACCCCGACGGGCAGAGGCACAGCAACAAGTCGCTGATAGTCATTCCCATGGATACGCCGGGAATAAGCAAGAGCGCCCGGCTGGACAAGCTGGGTATGCGCTGCTCCGATACGGCGCAAATACATCTGGAGGACGTGCGTGTTCCCCAGCGCTTTCTTATCGGTGAAGAGAACAAGGGCTTTACCTACCAGATGATCCAGTTTCAGGATGAGCGTCTCATTGTCGGCCCGGGCGCCATCGCCAGCATGGAGCGCACGATTCAGGAAACCATCGATTATGCGAGCCAGCGGGAAATATTCGGCCAACCCTTGATCAATAAGCAGGTCGTACAGTTTCGCCTGGCGGAGCTGAAGACAGAGGTGGAGGCCCTGCGCGGTTTGCTGGTGCTCTGTCTCGATAAATACCTGGCGAGTGAAGACGTCACCATGTTGATCAGTATGCTGAAGTTAAAAATTGGCCGGCTGGAACGCGAGGTGGCGGACAGCTGCCTGCAGTATTTCGGTGGCATGGGTTATATGACCGAAACCCCGGTGTCCCGTTACTACCGTGATGTCCGCCTGCATTCCATCGGCGGTGGCGCCGATGAGGTGATGCTGCAAATCATCAGCAAGTATATGGGTACATTTTCCTAGCCTCTAGCAACGAGAACGGTGATGAATAAACTTCCCCAGACCAGCGAAAAACTTCAACTGCGACTCGACCGTTCAGTGCTACACATGACGCTGAACGACCCAAAATTCGGTAACGCGCTGTCCGAGGACCTGGTAGAGGAGTTGATCCGCGTATTGACTGCGCTCAGGGACAACGAGGAGATTGCCGCGGTGGTTGTGCGGGGTGCCGGTAAGGTGTTCTGCGCCGGTGGCAACCTGAAGGGCTTCGCCGAAAAATACCACGGTGACAACGCCGACCTCCCACAACTGAAACACGAAATTGCCAGCGCCAACTGGCAGGCCGGGCGTGAGATATTCAATGGTTTCAATCGCCTGCCGCAGACGGTCATTATGGTGGTGGAGGGTGCGGCGATGGGCGGCGGTGTCGGCCTGGCCTGCTGCAACGACGTGATGATTACCTCGCGGGACTGCAAGTTTTCAACCACAGAGACATCGCTGGGCCTTATTCCCGCCCAGATCGCCTCGTTTATCGTCCAGCGTATCGG
>JAUXCW010000068.1 GCA_030618705.1 Gammaproteobacteria bacterium
ATAGCCAGGTATGGTCACTGAACCTGGACGGCAACAACGGCCTGCTCACCGGCGACATCGGCTCGGGAAAATCCACGCTGGTGGATGCGGTAACGACCTTGCTGGTGCCGGCCCACCGCGTGGTCTACAACAAGGCGGCGGGCGCCGCGCAAAAAGAGCGCACCCTGCGCTCCTATGTACTGGGCTATTACAAATCCGAACGCAATGACAACGCCGGCGTGGCCAGGCCGGTGCCACTGCGCACACAAAATAGTTATTCGGTGATACTGGGCGTGTTTCACAATCAGGGCTACGACCAGACGGTTACCCTGGCCCAGGTATTCTGGATGAAAGACATGCAGGGCCAGCCCGAGCGTTTCTTTGTCGGCGCGGAACGGGACCTTGGTATCGCCGAGGATTTCGCCCACTTCGGTACCGAGATCAACGCCCTGCGCAAACGCTTGCGCTCGAGTGGCGTCGAGGTGATGGATCGCTTCCCCCAGTACGGCGCCTGGTTTCGCCGCCGTTTCGGCATCGATAACGAACAGGCGCTGGAGCTGTTTCACCAGACCGTCTCTATGAAATCCGTGGGCAACCTGACCGAGTTCGTGCGTGGCCATATGCTGGAATCTTTTAACGTGGCACCGCGCATTGCAGCCCTGATTGAGCACTTCAACGATCTCAACCGCGCCCACGAGGCCGTGCTCAAAGCGCGGCAACAAATCGAATTATTGCTTCCGATGGTGGCAGACTGTGACAAGCACCACTCGCACAGTGAGCAGGTCGTCGAGCTACGCCAGTGCCGCGAGGCAATAACGCCCTACTTCGCCGGTGAAAAAGCACAGCTGCTGAAACAACGCCTGGAGCGCCTGGAAGGCGATCTGGAACGGCAGTTGGGCAAGGTCAGCCTCCTCACCGAGCACCTGGAAAAGCAGCGCGGGCAGGAACTGGAGTTGAAACAACAAATTGCTGCCAACGGCGGCGACCGCATCGAGCGCTTGCGGCAGGAAATCCGCCGGCAGGAGGGCGAGCGCGAGCGGCGCCGGCAAAAATCGGCCGATTATGCGAGGGTTCTCGCGCCGCTGGAGTTACTACCGGCTCAATCCGAAGATAGCTTCACGCAACAGCACATTGAACTGGGCGAGAAACAAGAGCAATTAACCCAACAGCAGGCGGAAATCGGTGATCAGCTGCGGGAAGTCGAATACGAATTTCGCGGTAAAAAAGAGCAGCACCAGGGCCTGACGCAGGATATCCAGCACTTGAAGTCACGGCAGAGCAATATCGAGCAGAGCCAAATCAATATTCGGCAGCTCATGTGTGATCAGCTCGGTCTGGATGAAACCGAACTGCCCTTTGTCGGTGAGTTGCTACAGATACGGGAGGAGGACAAAGCCTGGGAGGGTGTCGTCGAGCGGCTGTTGCACAATTTCGGCTTATCCCTGCTGGTGCCGGATGAACACTACCGCCGCATCGCCCAATGGGTAGATGATACCCGGCTACGCGGGCGACTGGTCTACTACCGGGTGCGGGAGATGCGGGCGGACAGCGCCCCCTCCCTGCACCCGAATTCGCTGGCGCATAAACTCACTATCAAACCGGATTCAGGCTTTTATCCCTGGTTGGAACAACAAGTCGCCCGACGTTTCGATGTGGCCTGCTGCGAAACCCAGGATGAATTCCGCAGGGAAAAACGCGCCGTGACCATCAACGGACAAATCAAGGGATCGGGCGAGCGCCACGAAAAAGATGATCGCTACTCGTTAAACGACCGCAGTCGCTATGTGCTGGGCTGGGACAACAAGGACAAGATCGCCGCATTGCAAGGCAAGCTCAGGCAGCTGGAAAGCGCCATGGCAGAACTGGCCGACGCTATCGGCCGACTGCAAAAGCAGGAAAAACAGCTATCTGACAAACTCCTTGCCATTGGCAAGCTGGAGGTATACCGGGATTTCCAGGAGCTGGATTGGCAAGCACTGGCGAGCCTTATCGACGGTCTGCATGAAGAATTAGCGCAACTGGAATCGTCCTCCGACCTGCTGCAAGCCCTGACCCAACAACTGACAACCCTGGTACGCGAACGCGCTGAGTCTGAGCTGAAGCTGGACGATGCAAAAACCGCCCACGCCAAAACCGAGCAAAAGCATGAAGATGCCCTGCAGCTGCACCGGCAGATCCATGAACTGCTAATGAGTGATGCATCCCGGGCCAGTGCCAGCTGGTTTGCGAAGCTCGACGATTTGCGCCTCCAGGCATTGGGCGAGCACACGCTGACGGTGGAGTCCTGCGACAGCCGGGGGCAGGACATGCGCAAATGGTTGCAGGATAAAATCGATGCCGACGATCGCCGCATCAAGGCGCTGGAAGAACGCATCATTCGCGCCATGAGCCATTACAATCACCAATTCCCGCTGGAAACCCGGGAAGTGGATGCTGCGGTGGAGGCCGCCGGGGACTACCGGCAGATGCTCCAGGATATGCAAGCAGACGACCTACCTCGCTTCGAGGCCCGCTTCAAGGAACTGCTGAATGAAAACACGATTCGCGAGGTGGCCAACTTTCAATCCCAGCTGCATCGCGAGCGGGAGACCATCAAGGATCGCATCGCCCGGATCAACGATTCCCTGACCCAGATCGACTATAACCACGGGCGCTATATCCGACTCGAAGCCGAGCCGAGCCGGGATGCCGATATTCGAGAGTTCCAGAGTGAACTGCGCCATTGTACCGAGGGCAGCCTCACCGGATCCGAGGACGAACAGTACTCCGAGGCCAAGTTTTTACAGGTAAAACATATCATCGAGCGATTCCGTGGCCGCGAGGGCTTGAGCGACCAGGACAAGCGCTGGACAGCCAAGGTTACCGATGTGCGCAACTGGTTTACCTTTGCCGCCTCCGAGCGCTGGCGGGAGGATGACGAGGAGTACGAGCACTATTCCGACTCCGGCGGCAAATCCGGCGGCCAAAAGGAAAAACTCGCCTATACCATTCTGGCGGCAAGCCTGGCCTACCAGTTCGGCCTGGAGTGGGGTGCGGTGCGCTCCCGCTCTTTCCGTTTTGTGGTGATCGACGAAGCATTCGGTCGCGGATCCGACGAATCGGCACAGTACGGCTTGAAGCTGTTTCAACAACTCAATCTACAATTGCTGATCGTTACCCCACTGCAAAAAATACATATCATCGAACCCTACGTATCCAGTGTCGGTTTTGTCCACAATGAGGCCGGCCGTGAATCCAGAATACGCAACCTGACCATCGAAGCCTACCGGGAAGAAAAGGCGAAAATGGCCGGGGCCGGCCCCAAACCGGCGCCGTCCTGAGTCGTCCACGATGCAATGGACAGGGCCAAAAGCACTGCGGCAACAGGTGCAGAGACTGTGGGACAGGGGTATCTTGCTGTCTTCGCTGATCGAGGACGAGAATGTATTTCCCCGGCGGCTGGTGTTTAAAACCCCGGATAGTAAGGCGCTAAGTGAGCAGTTTGACGAGGTGCGGCAGTGGATCCATTCCCTGCAAAAAGTCACCGGCATACGGATTGAGTACCGGATCGTGCGTCATCAGGTGCTGGGAGAAAACCGGGTGCCGGTATCGGCTTGGCTGGATAGCCTGAGCGATGCCATTCGGATCATAGGCCGGCAGGGTGAAGTCGAGCAGTTTTCCGCCCTGAACTCCCTAACCGGGGAGCGCACACCCGGCTTGCTGCCCTGGCTGCAACGCCATCCGCTCAAAGCGCTGGCACTGGCGAATGCCTGGCCAAAGCTACTGGATTTTATCGACTGGTTGACCGCCAATCCACGTCCGGCAATCTATCTGCGCCAGGTGGATATTGCCGGCATCGACAGCAAATTCCTCGAGCAACACCGCGCTGTATTGAGCGCCTTGCTGGATCTGGTTCTGCCCCGGGAGCATATTGATGATCAGCACAAGGGAGTCGGCGGTTTTCTGCAGCGCTACGGTTTTTTAAGCAAGCCTTTGCTGGTGCGATTCCGGCTGCTGGACCCGGCGTTTACCCTGCTACCGGGTAGCGATGGCGATATCAGCCTGACCGACCGGGATTTTGCCGAGCTGAATCGACATCCGGGCTTCACTGCCAATATCCGCAAGGTATATATCACCGAAAATGAAATCAACTTCCTCGCTTTTCCCCGGCGGGCCCACAGCCTGGTGATCTTCGGCGCCGGTTACGGCTTCGAATCCCTGGCCAACATACCCTGGCTGGAGCAGGTTCAAGTACATTACTGGGGCGATATCGACACCCACGGCTTTATCATCCTGCACCAGTTGAGAAACCGCCTGCCCCATGCCCGGAGCCTGCTGATGGACGAAGCCACTCTGCTGGCCCACAAGTCATCGTGGGGACGGGAGCCCCGGCCGGAACGGCGAGAGCTGCCTCATCTCACCGGCCCCGAGCGGAGGCTGTATGACGATCTGTGCAGCAACCGATTTGCGCCAGAGCTCCGACTCGAGCAGGAGCGGATTGGTTTTGAATATCTCAGCTCCCGCATCGCCTAAAAAGGGTTGCGTCCCCATTAAGGAGTAAAGGGGACGCAACCCTTTACAGTACCCCGCCTTTTGCTGGGGCCAAATACTTGACTTTTTTAGTGGGTTATTGCACACTGGCGGCCTGTTTTGACACACTGAAGGCCGGTAACGTGAAACTAACCACCAAGGGACGCTACGCCGTCAACGCCATGCTCGATCTGGCGCTCAACGCTCACCAGGGCCCGGTTAAACTGGTTGATATCTCCAGCCGACAGGGCATCTCCCTGTCCTACCTGGAGCAACTGTTTGCCCGACTACGCAAGCGCGACCTGGTAACCAGCTTTCGCGGGCCCGGCGGCGGCTATCGCCTGGGTCGCAGCATGGGGCAGATCAGCGTCGGTGACGTGATCATCGCCGTCAACGAATCTATCGACGCCACCCGCTGCCACGGCGAGGGCGACTGCCAACAGGGCGAAACCTGTCTTACCCATCACCTGTGGATGGATTTGAGCGAACAGCTGGAAACATTCCTGCGCGGCATTTCCCTCGGTGACCTGATGAATCGACACCAGGAGCGCGTGAAAAACGGCGAGGCTCCCAGCCCGGATGCGGTACAGCGGGACGATGGGCCCACCACCGATAGTGCCCGCAGCGCAAGTTAAGCAATCGTAGGAACCACGCCATGCCTGATCAGATCAACGCCTATTTGGACAGCGATTACGAGGCGGGCTTTGTCACCGACGTCGAGGCCGACACCCTCCCGCCAGGGCTGAACGAAGACGTTATTCGCTTTATCTCCAGTAAAAAATCCGAGCCGGAATGGTTGCTGGAGTGGCGTCTGAAGGCCTGGCGCGACTGGCTTAAAATGGACGAGCCCCGCTGGGCCCATGTCCAACACGAGCCAATCGATTTCAACAGCATCTCCTATTACTCCTCGCCAAAGAGTCTGGAGGACCGCCCCAAAAGCCTGGACGAGGTCGACCCGGAGTTATTGCGCACCTACGAAAAGCTCGGCATTCCCCTCCATGAGCAGGCTACACTGGCCGGCGTGGCGGTGGACGTGGTATTCGACTCCGTGTCTGTCGCCACCACCTTCAAGGATAAACTGCTCGAAGCCGGGGTCCTGTTCTGCCCCATCTCCGAGGCGGTGCACCTCTACCCGGAGCTGATACAAAAGTATCTCGGCAGCGTCGTTCCACGCCGCGATAATTTCTATGCCGCACTCAACTCCGCCGTGTTCAGCGACGGCTCCTTTGTCTATATTCCCAAAGGCGTGCGCTGCCCAATGGAATTATCCACCTATTTTCGCATCAACGAGGCCAACACCGGGCAGTTCGAACGCACCCTGATCATCGCCGATGAAGACAGCCACGTCAGCTATCTCGAGGGTTGCACCGCGCCCATGCGCGACGAAAATCAACTCCACGCCGCCGTGGTAGAGCTGGTTGCGCTAAAGGGCGCGCAAATCAAATACTCCACCGTGCAAAACTGGTATCCCGGCGATAAAAACGGCATGGGCGGTATCTACAATTTTGTCACCAAGCGAGGGGTGTGCCACGAACGCGCCAAAATATCCTGGACCCAGGTCGAAACCGGCTCCGCCATCACCTGGAAATATCCCTCGGTGATCTTGCGCGGCGACCACAGCGTCGGAGAATTCTACTCCGTGGCGCTGACCAACAATTTCCAGCAAGCGGACACCGGTACCAAGATGATCCATATGGGAAAAAACACTCGCTCAACCATCATCAGCAAGGGTATATCCGCGGGCAAGAGCCAGAACGCCTACCGTGGCTTGGTGCGTATGAACCCAAGGGCTGAAGGCGCCCGCAACTACACCCAGTGCGATTCCCTGCTCATCGGCGATCGTTGCGGCGCCCATACCTTTCCCTATATCGAGAGCAAGAACGCCTCGGCGGTGGTGGAACACGAGGCCACCACATCAAAAGTCAGCGAGGACCAATTGTTTCTGTGCCAACAACGCGGCATCGATCCGGAAAAAGCCGTGTCGATGATCGTCAACGGCTTCTGCAAGGAGGTCTTCAAGGAGCTGCCCATGGAGTTTGCGGTGGAGGCCGGAAAACTGCTCGAGGTCAGCCTGGAAGGCGCCGTCGGTTAGCAACACGCCTTTCTCTTTACCAAAATCAGTTACGAGTAAAATGAATATGTTATCGATTGTAGACCTGCACGTCAGGGTTGAAGGCAAGGATATTCTCAACGGACTTTCGCTGGAAGTACAGGCCGGGGAAGTGCATGCGATCATGGGCCCCAACGGCTCGGGTAAGAGTACTCTGGGCTATGTCCTGTCGGGTCGCGAGGGCTATGAGGTGGTCAGCGGCTCGGCCACCTTCGAGGGGCATAACCTGTTTGAGCTGGATGCCGAAACCCGCGCCCGCGCCGGACTGTTCCTGGCATTTCAATACCCGGTGGAGATTCCCGGGGTCAGCAATATGGAATTTCTCAAGGCTTCGGTCGATGCGGTCAGGGAACACCAGGGCCTGCCACCCTACGACGCGGTGACCTTTATGAAGCTGGCGCGGCAACAAAGCGCGTCCGTCAGCCTGCCACCGGAGTTCCTCAAGCGCGGCGTCAACGAGGGATTTTCCGGCGGCGAGAAAAAACGCAATGAAATCCTGCAAATGATGTTGCTTGAACCCAAACTGGCTATTCTCGACGAAACCGATTCCGGCCTCGATATCGATGCGCTGCAGGTCGTAGCGGAGGGGGTCAATGCTCGCCGCAGTGACGAGAACGCATTTATCCTGGTTACCCACTACCAGCGCTTGCTGGACTACATCGTGCCCGACTTCGTCCACGTATTGGCCAATGGTCGCATCGTCAAATCCGGCGGCAAGGAACTGGCGCTGGAATTGGAAGAGAAGGGCTACGCCTGGCTAGAGCCCGAGGTAGCCTGATGAGCGGTTTCGATCAAAACGCCGCGGCGGCCCTGACCAGCCGGGCCGATGCCCAGATCTGGCTGGAAGCTTTCCGCGACCTCAATCGGCAACAGTGGCTCGCCAGTCACTGGCCCGACCGCAAAACCGAGGCCTGGAAGTACACACCGCTGACCCCTCTGGCACAGGGCGACTACCTGCGTTTCCCAACGGCGGGAAAAGTCCAGATAGAACGCGCTCGCTATGACATTCCGGGCCTGGACTGCCAGCGACTGGTCTTCGTCAACGGCGAGATGATGCCGGAACTGTGCCAGCTCTCCCCCGCCCGGGAGGCATGCTGCGTTACACGGTTTTGCGATGCCGACGAACAACAGCAGGCGCTGATTACTCAGCACCTGGGGAAAATCGCCGAGGCCACCGACAATCCCTTTGTCGCTCTCAACGGCAGTTGGCTGGAAGATGGCGTACTGCTGCAGGTAGCGGCAGACCAGCGCATCGAGGAACCCCTGCATATCGTGCATATGACGACGCCGGACCAGCAGGCGTTCTCGGTGCGGCAGCGCTTGCTGGTGGCGCTCGACAGCGGTGCCGAGGCGACCGTCATCGAGCACTTCACCAGCGACGAGGCCCGCCAGAACAGCTTTGTAACCGGCGTCAGTGAGTTCAAACTGGCGGCGGGCGCTCGCTTGACTCACTACCGCCTGCACCTCGAAGAAGAGCACAATATCCATATCGGCGGCGTCTACGCCCAATTGGACCGCGATGCCCATATCGACAGCTTTTTCCTCGGCCTCGGCAGCCGACTCACGCGCCTCGACCTGCGAATCCAGCACCAGGGCGCCGGCAGTCACGCGCAGCTCAACGGCATCTATCTCTCCAAGGGTACGCAACACATCGACATCCACTCCACTGTGGAACATGAAATGCCCCAGGGCAGCACATCGGAAGTCGTGCGAGGCATTGTCGACGATGAGGCCAAAGCCGTGTTCAACGGCCGCATCCACATCCACCCCAACGCACAAAAAACCCTGGCCGAGCTGAGCAACCGCAACCTGTTACTCACCAATACCGCCGAGGTCTATACCAAGCCCGAACTGGAAATTTACGCCGACGATGTCCGCTGTGCCCATGGCGCCACCGTCAGCCAGATCGAGGACCTGTCCCTGTACTACCTGCAATCCCGCGGCATCGATCGCAAGGAGGCGCAGGTGATGCTGAGCTTTGGCTTTATCAACGAGTTGATCGGCGCACTGCGCCACGAGCCGCTACAGCGTTTGCTGCGGCCGATCCTGACGCAGTGGTTCGGTAAGG
Organism: Gammaproteobacteria bacterium; assembly: GCA_030618705.1. Taxonomy (GTDB): domain Bacteria; phylum Pseudomonadota; class Gammaproteobacteria; order Pseudomonadales; family JAHEGP01; genus JAHEGP01. Next base: position 8,667 of record JAUXCW010000068.1, read on the forward strand.
ATTCAGGCCTGACGAGACACCTGCTATGAACCAGATAGAGGCATTGCCCAAGGCCATCTTCGATGTCGAAGCGGTGCGCCGGGACTTCCCGATCCTTGACCAGGAGGTAAACGGTCACCCGCTGGTCTACCTGGATAATGCGGCGACCACGCAAAAACCCAATCGCGTCATCGACGCCATCTGCCACTACTATCGCCACGACAATGCTAATGTTCACCGCGGTGCACATGCCCTCAGTGATCGTGCCACACTGGCCTTCGAGGGCGCCCGACTGACCGTGCAGCAGTTTATCAATGCGCCGTCACCCGAGCAGATTATCTGGACCAGGGGCTGCACCGAGGCAATCAACCTGGTGGCACAGTGTTTTGCCACGCCACGACTGCAGCCCGGGGACGAGATCCTGGTATCAGTGATGGCCCACCATTCGAATATCGTGCCCTGGCAAATGGCGGCGGAAAAGTGTGAGGCCAGGGTGATTCCCATCCCGGTGAACGAGCACAGCGAGCTCGATCTCGAAGCCTTTAAAAAGCTACTGTCCCCGCGCACAAAAATGGTTGCCCTCGAGCACGTGTCCAACGCCATGGGCACGATTAACCCTGTGGAACAGATTATCGCCCTGGCCCACGAAGTCGGCGCCCAGGTATTAATCGACGGCGCCCAGGCCATCGCCCACTGGCCGCTGGACATCCAGGCCATGGATGCCGATTTTTACGCCTTCTCCGGCCACAAGATGTTTGGCCCCACCGGCATCGGGGTACTCTACGGCAAGCGCGAGTGGCTCGAGTCCATGCCCCCCTATCAGGGCGGGGGCGAGATGATAGAGTCGGTCAGTTTTGAGGGCACCACTTACAACCAACTGCCCTACAAGTTCGAAGCCGGCACGCCGGACATAGCCGGTGCGGTTGGCCTGGCGGCAGCGATTGACTACCTGGGCACCCTCGATCGCGTGGCGGCGGCAGCCCACGAGATGCAATTGCTGGAGCATAGCCTGTCACTGGCGGTGGATTTCCCCGGTTTTGAGCTCATCGGCAAGGCCAGGGATAAAACCAGTGTATTGAGTTTCCTGCTGCAGGGAACTCACCCCCACGATGTCGGCACCTTACTCGACCAGCAGGGAATCGCCGTGCGCACCGGTCACCACTGCACCCAGCCCATTATGGATCTGTTGTCGATCCCCGGCACCGTGCGCGCCTCCTTCAGCATTTACAATACCCACCAGGAGGTGGAATCGTTGTTTGCCGCCCTGCACAAAGTTCGCACGTTTCTATAAGGTAGCCAAGCCCATGTCTGTTGAAATCGTCGACCCGCAACAAGCTGTCACCGTCTCCGAGGCGGCGCTGCGCCATTTCGGCGAGCAGTGCGGCGGTTCCGCTAACGCCGCCGTATTTCTCTCACTGAAAGAGAGCGGATGCACGGGCTATATGTATGTTCTCGACCTGGTGTCGGAGCAACCGGAAGGCTCATCGCTGATCGAGCTGGAAAACGGCGTGGCGCTCTATCTGGACGGCAAGGCCTTGCCCCTGCTACAAGGTACAAAAATTGACTACGTGCGCAACGGCCTCAACAGCGAGCTGCAGTTCCACAATCCCAATGCCCGGGAGTATTGTGGCTGTGGCGAGAGCTTCAGCATCAGCGAGGCAGGCAGCTGATGGAACGCACAGTAGTAGTTACCCGGCGCGACTGCCCCGCACGGCTGGTGCCTGTGGGGACACCCATCACTATCCCCCGCGACACCTTTGTCACCATCACCCAATCACTGGGCGGTAACTATACCGTTACCCACAACGGCAATATGGCTCGCATCGACGGCACTGACGCCGACGCCCTGGGCATCGAAGCCGAGGTTTTGAGCTTTCCTCCAGCCACCGACGACAAGATTGTCGAGCAGCAGGTCTGGGAAGCGCTGGAGACGATTTACGATCCGGAAATCCCGGTCAACCTGGTAGCCCTGGGCTTGATCTACACGGTTGAGATCGACCAGGCCAGGAAAAGCGTCGCCATCGAAATGACCCTGACAGCACCGGGCTGCGGCATGGGCCCGGTGTTAGTCGGCGACGTGGAGTATCGCGTGGCCATGGTGCCCAATGTCGAAACGGTGCAGGTCGAACTGGTATTCGATCCGCCCTGGTCCCGGGAGCGAATGTCGGAAGAGGCACAGCTCGAGACCGGAATGTTTTTTTAGCAGGCTGTTAGTGAGCGAAGCGTATTTATGAATCCAGTCCAACCCTCTTTTGGCAAAGATATCTCCACCGGAGACGTGGTCGATAACCTCAGCTTCTTCGATGGCTGGGAAGATCGCTATCGCTATATTATCGACCTGGGCAAACAATTACCCCCGATGGACGAGGCACTGAAAACCGACGACCGCCTGGTAAGAGGCTGCCAGAGCCAGGTCTGGATCGAGGTAGGCAAGGACCAGCACGGCATGGTATTTGAAGTGGATAGCGACGCCCATATCGTGCGCGGCCTACTCGCCCTGGTGTTGTGTGCCTATAACGGAAAAACCCCGCAGGAAATTCTCGACTTCGATATCGAAAACTACTTCAGCCAGCTGGATCTGCTGCAACACCTCAGCCCCATTCGCGGCAACGGCCTGCGCGCCATGGTCGACCATATCAGGCGTTTCGCTGAACAGGAGTTGGCCCGCCAGGCCGGAGGTTAAGCAGATAGCTTTGCCTTGAAAGTTTACGGCGAGGCGGCGCCCTATTTTCCCTTAGCCACCCACGGGCAAGGTCAATATCGGGTCTGCCCTGACTTTGCCGCCAGCCTTAAGAGCAATCAGGGTGCCCAGCATGGTCAACGTTTCCTTACTGGCTACGTCGGTCTGCTCAATAAAATACCACAGATCTTTATAAGCCACGGCAACAAAATAGTCCCCGGGTTTTTTCTTTGATGCCTTGATCGACATCAGCCCCTTAAACACCGGGCTCCAGTCGAAGGGCTCGCCCTCAGGATCATAACTGACGTTCACCACACCCGAAGCCAGTATATCAGGGGGAAATTCAATGCTCTGACCCAGGTAGAACATGGCGGCCAGAATCGGCCGGGTGTCCAAAAGAAAAGTGCCACTAGTCGAATTCAAACCTTGTACGCCGAGGTCGAGAACATAATATTCAGCCATGGGATCGAGCGCGATGATCTCAACCAATGTTTGAAAATATTTGGTTTTCCGACCCTCCGCCGTGATTTGCATAATCGTTATTTCATCTTCATCGCGCTCGATCCGGCTGATCCCGAGCATCGCACGATCTTCCAATTCATCTATTGCCTCCGCGACCTTGCGGAATTCTAGATACTCAGGCACGCCCTCCGGGGTCGCGCTCGCAGCGGTGGTGGCGTTGTGAATACCGTTAATACTTTTGACGAAAACCCGCAGAATGTCGTCAAACTCCCAGCCTGCACCGCGTAGCAATCGCAAGGATGATAAATCAATAGGCGTCAACAATTGCGTCACAAGCTGTTCGCCGGTAAGTGGGATATAAATTATATTAGGCCGCTCCAGATAACCGATACCACCAAGGGCGCCTTTTTCCTCCGATCCACCCAATGCAAAATTGGCCTCAGAAGTCGCGGAGATGCTGGATACCTGCAAAAATAGGGTTGGTCGCTGTGGCGCAGGCGAACGATGTTGAGAAGCAGTTCCTCCGTGCCGCTATCATTCAGCACTCTATTGTACTCCGTTCGACCGCCTTTCACTGCCGCGGGGCCCACTATCGCACATCCCGACATTACTGACAGCAAACCGGCAAGCAACAGTATTGTAGTGGCTCTCCGGGCGGAAGAAAAAGTGCGCTGCATGCGGATTTCCCTGATGGTGAGGTCAACCGTCAGTAAACCGCTTTAGCCAATAATGTGCAACTTCCCAGCCGGGAACCAGCACCGGCAAGATGATCAGGAGATCGAGAATCGCGCCGCTCTATACACCTATTCTACATAACAGCGGTTTCGGCTATGGCTATACTTTCGACCTTACCCGGCAGGGTGGCCGCACATTGAGCGTAATTCCCCGGGTGCAGGCA
>JAUXCW010000127.1 GCA_030618705.1 Gammaproteobacteria bacterium
TTCGGTGAAAGCGACAATATCAAGGCGTATGCGCTGCATCCCGGCAGCGCTGTCGGCACATACTCCAATGTTGCCGACAAGGGCTTTGCTGGTTCGCCTGTTATCAATTTCCTGCGCAAACTGGGCGCGCCGATCGAGCGCCTGTTTATGACGACCGTCGAGGAAGGGGCGCAGACACAGATCTACTGCGCTACTTCGCCGGACGCAACAAGTGGTCACTACTACCAGAACTGCGCGGTCCACGGTGCATCGTCTGATACGCAGGACGCAAAAGCGGCGGCAAGGCTGTGGGAGGAAACGGCGGGCTGGTTAGATAAGGTGTCCGCTGGCGCCTGAGTTTAAACTTAACCATTCGGCAGCACGCCCGCCGCGATATCGAAGTCGCGTAGTTCCCTGAGAGATCATCCATCACCCTGCTGCTGAGCCGCACCTCGAGCCAGCGGCTCCGCCTTGTTACATCGGGCGGATACCCTCCCGGAATATTGCCAGACATTCAGAGATAAAGAGAAATATCGATTCCCACGGAGATCAAGAGCATAATGTGGTCTAAATTCGACTGCCGAGCGCCAGCCAGTAAATCATTGTTTTTGGAGAACCCTGTTTAGAAACCAGCCCGGTGTAAGGAGTGACAATCATGAAAAAAGCAGCGGTGGCAGTATTTTCTGAATTGACAAAACTTCAACCTGTCTATGCACTTGTTGCCGACGTCGATCTCGTTGTTATTCGTCTGGAGCAAGAAAACGAAGTTTCTGTGCTCTACGGGCGATGTTTGCACCGTGGCGCATTGATGGCGGATGGCCATATAGAAGGAGGGAATCTGGTATGCGGTGTGCACAATTGGGACTACTGCTACAAATCCGGCGTGAGCTCCTACAGACCTTCGGAGCGCCTGAAGAAATTCAGTTCATGGGTGGATGACGACCAGGTTCTGGTTGATGAGGATGAGATCAGGCTCTGGGCTGAGGATAATCCCCAGCCTTTTAATCGCGATGCCTACCAGGGCTTATACAAGGATATCCACGGTGGACCGGAAGAGCCACACGCCCGGTATATACAGCATCTGGCTGAACACGGTTTGTCCGAGGTCGGTCATCACGGCCGGACCAGCGCCATGGGTGTGCCCAGGGATGAACTGCCCAGGTGGGAGCAGATCCAGCTGCTGACGGCACAACTGCACAAAGTCCCATTGTTGGACGATGCTGCCGTCGGTACCGAGGTCGTCATCGGTCCAAATGCCAAAAAGCCCCTGGTTCTTGATCGCCCGTTGTTCGTCTCGGATATGAGTTATGGCGCCCTGTCTGAGGAAGCCAAAGTGGCACTGGCAATGGGCGCCGAGCTGGCCGGTACCGGTATCTGCTCTGGTGAGGGCGGTATGCTGCCGGAGGAGCAGGCCGCCAACTCACGCTATTTTTACGAACTGGCGTCAGCCCGTTTTGGCTACTCCATGGACAAGGTTCAGAAGTGCCAGGCATTTCATTTTAAATGTGGCCAGGGCGCCAAGACCGGTACCGGTGGCCACCTGCCAGGTAATAAAGTAAAAGGCAGGATTGCGGAAGTGCGCGGCCTCAAGGAAGGCGAAGCGGCCATTTCACCACCGCGTTTTCCTGACTGGGACAATATAGACGAGTATCGATACTTTGCAGCTGAAGTCCGCGAGGCGACCGGCGGTATTCCCATTGGCGTGAAGCTTTCCGCACAGCACATTGAACGGGATATCGAGGCAGCACTGCAAATTGGTGTTGACTACATCATTCTCGACGGTCGCGGGGGTGGCACCGGTGCTGCTCCACTCATATTCCGCGATAATATCTCCGTACCCACCATTCCGGCCCTGGCACGTGCCCGCCGCTATCTGGATAACAAGGGCCGCAACGACGTGTCGCTGGTGATCACTGGTGGACTACGGTTGCCTGCCGATTTTATCAAGGCTCTGGCACTGGGTGCAGATGCTATCGCAGTGTCTAACTCGGCAATCCAGGCAATCGGTTGCCTGGGCATGCGGGCTTGTCATACCAACAACTGCCCGGTAGGTATTGCCACCCAGAAACCTCATTTGCGCAAGCGCCTGAAGATTGAGAAAGGCGCGGAGCAGCTCAATAATTTTTTTCGCGCCTCCACCGAGCTGATGCAGGTGATGGCGCGTGCCTGCGGTCATGATCAGCTAAACAAGTTTTGCATCGATGATCTGACCACCTGGGAGCGGGAGATGGCCCATCTGACAGGTATCGCCTACGGCGGCCTATCCCTGGACTGAGGTTTCGATTTGGCAATTGCGGAGTCAATTATGACGGATAAAAGTAACCATCTGGTCTGGCACAAGGTTCTGGCAACGGACGAGTTATCCGAGGGCCGCGTCACCACGGTAAGTTGCAAGAATCGTACACTTTGCATGTCCCGTTATAAGGGTGAGTATGGGGCGCTGGATAACAAGTGCCCCCACCAGGGCGGTCCCCTGGGTGAGGGTTCAATCGAAAACGGTCTGTTGCGTTGTCCCTGGCACGGCTGGGACTACGACCCCATAACCGGTAAGGCACCCGGCTTCGATGACGGCGTCGAAACCTTTGCCATTGAAGAGCGCGATGACGGCATCTATGTCGGACTCCCGCAAGAACAGACCCACATCAATACCGTGGGCGACCTGATGATGGAGACCATGACCAATTGGGGTGTAAAACAGGTCTTCGGTATGGTCGGGCACTCCAACCTGGGGCTTGCCGATGCATTGCGCATTCAGGAAGAACAGGGACGGTTGACGTACTACGGTATCCGGCACGAGGGCGCAGCCGCTTTCGCCTGCTCCGCCTACGGTAAGCTGACGGGGAAACCGGCGGCCTGTCTGGCCATTGCCGGCCCGGGCGCCACCAATTTGCTTACCGGTCTCTGGGATGCGAACGTGGATCGTGCGCCGGTACTTGCGCTCACCGGCCAGGTCGATACGCAGGTGCTCGGCCCGGGCGCCTTTCAGGAGATCGATCTGGCCGGGGCCTTCGGTAAGGTGGCTCAATGGGCGCAAACAGTTATGCATGACAGCCGCCATACCGAGTTGATGAACCTGGCTTGTAAAAGCGCCATTCTCAATCGCGGTGTATCTCACCTGATCTTTCCCGATGAGGTTCCCAAACGTCAGCTCGAAAACATGCCCTCGCCAGGGACACCGAAAGGTCGTCTTCCGTCACGCAAGATTGCGCCGCCGGAAGATGCATTAAGTGCCGCAATTGGTTTGCTGCGAAAATCAAAGCGTCCGGTCATTGTGGTCGGCCACGGTGCGCGTTATCAAATGGACTCCGTGTTGGCGCTGGCGGAGCAACTCCAGGCACCGGTCATCACCACCTTTAAGGCCAAGGGGCAAATTGCTGATTCACACCCGCTGGCAGGCGGTGTACTGGGTCGCAGCGGCACGCCGATTGCGAGCTGGTTAATGAACGAGGCCGACTGCCTGTTGGTGCTCGGCGCCAGCTTCAGCAATCACACCGGCATCACACCCAAAAAGCCGACCATTCAAGTGGACTTTGATTTGATGACGCTTGCGAAATTCCATGCCATCGATGTTCCGGTATGGGGTGAGATCGGTGTTACCAGTGAATTGCTCGCCAAAGCGCTGCAAAAAAGCAGCATCAGTGAAGACCAGGCAGCGGATGTTGCTGCGCGCTGGAAAATCTGGCGCGAAGAAAAACAACGACGCACTCGCGATGATCGAGGCCATGGAATTAATTCAGCCGTCTTGTTCGAGAAGCTGGGCAAGGCAATTGATGCGGATGCAGTCATTGCAGTAGATGTTGGAAATAATACCTATGCCTTCGGCCGTTACTTCGAATGCGACAGCCAGGCCGTACTGATGTCTGGTTATCTGGGTTCGATAGGTTTTTCTTTTGCAGCTGCAATGGGAGCCTGGTCTGCTACCCAGGAAGATGATCCACAATTCAAAGACCGTCAGGTGGTCTCGATCTCCGGCGACGGTGGTTTCGGGCAGTATCTTGCCGAGATCAATACCGCAGTGAAGTACGGCATGAATATCACCCATGTATTGATGAACAACGGTGAGCTTGGAAAGATCAGCAAGGAGCAGCGAGCAGGTAACTGGGAGGTGTGGCAGACCAGCCTGCACAATCCGGATTTCTCGGCTTATGCCGAACTGTGCGGCGCGATGGGAATACGGGTGACTAAAGCAGACGATCTGGATGCAGCCTTTGAAAAAGCGCTAAGCCATCCGGGCCCTGCTTTGGTCGAGGTAATGACCGACGCGGAGTTGGTTTAGCCGCAAAAATCGAGCTTATAGTGAGCGCCGCTGCCGGTGTAGCGCTGGCAGTGTGTGAAAAGGGGACGCAACCCTTTTTTTTAGCATTACACCAGGGGCGACGGCAGTGGTGATTGATATCTGCATCATAGCGGATTAATGTAGGGGACTCCTTCCGCACTGGAGCGGGAGGGTTTCTGGAGGCAGGGACGATGCGTGTCATGATCACAGGGGGTACCGGCTTTGTCGGCTACCACTCGGCAAAGGCGCTGATGAACGCCGGCCACGAGGTGTGCTTGCTGGTGCGCAGCGAGGCAAAGGCGAAAAAACTGTTCGGTGACGATACGCCGGATTGCGTCGTCGGCGATATCATCGATGAGCGCAGCGTGGCCAGGTCCATGGACGGCTGCGATGCGGCAATCCACAGCGCGGCGATGGTCTCTACGGACCGCAAGGACGCCGATCTGGTTTATAACACCAATGTCGATGGCGCCAAGCTGGTAATCAATACGGCGCTGGAGCAAGGCATAGAATCGATTATCCACGTCTCCAGCGTCACCGCGCTTTACGACCCCGATGCAAAAGTGCTCGATGGGGATTCGCCGCCGGGAACCGCAAAGAACGCCTACGGCCGCTCCAAGGTTGCCTGTGAAAAATTTGTACGCGGGCTGGAGGCCGAAGGCGCACCCATCAATATTACCTATCCGGCCACGGTTATGGGCCCGGAAGACCCCGGCTTAACCGAGCCCCATATAGGTCTGCAGATGTACCTCACCTCGTTTATCCCGGATATTCCCTCGGGCAATCAATATGTCGATGTGCGGGACGTCGCCGAGGTGCATCGTCGCCTGCTGGAAAGAGGTGGCTCATCCGAGCGCTATACCCTGGGTGGGCACTACCTGCCCTGGACCGAGTTACAACCCATGCTGGAGCAACTGACGGGTAGAAAGCTGCGCCGGCTACCTGCTACCGGCGGTATTATGCGCGGGCTGGGACGGGCAATCGATATGCTCAAATACGTTAAAACAGTGGATGTTCCCATGGGGCACGAGGCCATGGTCTACGCCACCAACTGGGTGCAGATGGACAACAGCAAGGTGGAGCAGGATCTGGACTTTTCCTTTCGCCCACTGGAAGACTCCATGACCGACGCTATCCAGGGTTTGTGCAAGTCCGGCCATATCACTGCGCAACAGGCCGGAAAATTGGCACCCCGGGAGAGCGTTTAAAACTGGTCCGGCCGAAATTCGGCGTCGTGGCCACCGTCGACGAATAACACCGAACCGCAGATAAACCCGCCTTCGGCTCCCAGCAAAAAGCACACGGCGTTGGCGATATCCTCCGGTAATCCTGGCCGGCCCACGGGAATGCTGGCTACAAACGCTTTGATCGCCTCGCCGTAAGTGGGATCTTCTTCCACTTGTCGCGTCATCGGTGTGCGGGTATACCCCGGTGCGACCGCGTTCATGCGCACACCGTCGCGGGCATAATCGGCCGTATTGCGGCGCATCCAGCGCGCCAGCGCTCTTTTCGAGCCGCTGTACACCGGCTGGGTTTCCATGGTGTCCGCGAGTGCCAGCGCACCATCCTGCTTGCCCGTCACCAGCAGGTCGACAAATTCGTCGTTGGTGGGGTGGGGCGCTGAGTTGGATGAAATCAGCACCATTGCCCCCTGCCTGGCGGCGACCAGGTCTTTCAAGCCCTCTACCAGTTCCACGGTGCCGTAATAATTGACCTGGGCGATAAGCTTGCCATCGGGCACATTAGCGGCAATGCCGGCACAGGGGATAAAGCCGTCGAGTCCGTCGCCGGCGGCGGCTCTTATCCCGGCTATCGCCGCATCGCGCCCCTCCGGCGTGGACAGGTCGGCGATGATATCGGCCTCCACGATATCGACGACGATGACCTGGTGGCCACTGTCGCGCAAGGATTGTTTGATGGCGGCGCCGATTCCGCTAGCCCCTCCAGTCATGGCGTAGGTTCCCATTGTGCGTACTCCTTTGCTGCGGTCGAGAAGTTGAACCGGCAGTATAGGCATTGCAGGATCGGTCGAACAGACCCGGTGTCTATAGTCCTGTGATTTCGCAGGGCAAATGGATATGCTGGGACGCACTAATAACTCATCGTAAGGACGGCACAGATGGCAGATCTGGACGGTAAAGTGGCGCTGGTCACCGGTGCGGGGCAGGGTGTCGGCCAGGGCATTGCCTATGCCCTGGCGGAGCGGGGAGCGAAGGTCGCGGTCACCGGTCGCACCCTGGAAAAGCTGGAGCACAGCTGTGAGGAAATTCGCCGACGCGGTGGTGAAGCTCTCGCCGTTGTCTGCGAGGTGAAAAGCCGCGAAAGCCTCGAGAATTGCGTGCAGCGGGTGGTGGATGAATACGGCGGCATCAATATCCTGGTCAACAATGCCCAGGAAGTGCCGCTGGGCACCCTGGAGCAGGTCAGCGACGAGGCCTTTGAAGCGGGCTGGCAGTCGGGGCCACAGGCTACCATGCGGCTGATGAAAATGTGCTATCCCTACCTCAAGGGTGACGGCTGTATCATCAACCTGGCCAGTTCAGCGGCCAAGCGCTGGGACATGACCGGCTACGGTTGCTATGCAGCGACCAAGGAGGCCATTCGTTCGCTGACCCGGGCCGCGGCCTGCGAGTGGGGGCCGGACAATATCCGCACCAATGTCATTTTGCCCCATGCCAAGTCCCCCGGCCTGGTTTGGTGGATTGAAAACTGCCCCGATGAAGCCGCGGAATTTATCTCGACCATTCCGATGCAGCGGGTGGGCGAGTGCGAGGAAGATATCGGCCGCTTTGTCGCCAGTCTTTGTACCGAGGACAGCCGCTATGTCAACGGCCAGAGCATTGCCCTGGACGGCGGCCAGGCCTATCTGGGCTAGCGGAGAGTCAGGATTCCCTGTTACGAAATTCCTGGGGCGTGAATCCGGTCCATTTTTTGAACGCGCGGTAGAAAGTGCTGGCGTCGGAGAACCCCAGTCGCTCGGCGATGGTGCTGCCCGAGTTGCTTCCTGCGCGCAATAATGCGATGGCCGCGTCGCGGCGACAGGCGTCCTTGATCTGCTGGTAAGAGGTGCCCTCGCTGCGCAAACGACGGTGCAGGGTGGCGGTTGTGGTGTGCAAGCGCCTGGCGACCTGCTCCAGGCTGGGCATAAGGGTGCTGTAATCATCGCCTAACAGGCCGCGTACCCTGGCCGCATTGCTGTCCGTCATTTCATCGGCGCGCATCAATTCGGCGGGAAAGGTCTCCAGCATGCGGTCGAGATCCGCTTCCCTGCGCACAATGGGGAGTTCGAGATAGCGCCGGTGAAACTCCAGGGTGCAGCTATCCTGGTGAAAATAGAACGGCGCCCTGAAGGGCTGGATGTAATCCTCGGCGCTGCCCTGCAAGGGGTAATCCAGTCGTACGGCGCTGAGATCGATGAAATTGCCGATCAGCCAACTGGCGATACGGTGCCAGGTGTAGAGCGAGATCATTCTGCCGTTGAGTCCCGGCATCCAGTTCAGCGTACTCATGCTGAAGTGTTCCAGGCCGGCGGTCTGTGTCTGATCCTCATCGAAGGCGTTGAAATGAAAACGCCAGTGCACCTGGTCGCCCTCGCACTCGAGGCTGAAGCTCTGCTGTTCGGGTTGGAAGCGCAGATAGTGGGCAGCGGCGCGTTCGAGAGCGCCTTGCAGATGGTCGGCCTGCAATATATAAGCAAACATCAAACGGTAGCTGCTCAGGTCAAGTATCGGGTTCGGGTCATGGTGCAGGTCTCGCTGCAGCCGTTTGATCAGGGCCATGAACAAACGGCCATAGGCCTCGGCTTCCATCTCCCCCTCTACGCGCTTTTCTTCCAGCAAGCTATGGGGCAGGCCTTGCTCGGTCAGCAACGCTTCCAGTTCCGGAAGCGCGGGCTGTAGCATGCGAATGGTTTCCTGTGCGTAGTAGGCGGGTATCTTACTGGGCATGGGAACTTACCGGTCAATGGGCGCGGCTGACGGCCCGTGGTTTTTACCCCATTGTATGGCATCATCACAAAGTGGCAAACTGTGTCATTATCCGCCATGGAATATTGCAGATTTCGACTATCGAGCGCAGTATCCAATGGTCGTAAGCTATATCGTATCCGGTCATCCAGCCATGGCCGGCAAAGCAGATGGGATGAGGAGGAATTATGGGCAATTTCAAGCAGGCCTTCGACGAGGCAGTCCAGCAGTTGACCGGTGCCGGCGGTCCATTCGAAACCGCTGCCGAGGTCCTCAGCGGAATCAATTATACGGTGATCAAGTCTGCACCGGACACCATGAAGGACGTGTGGGCCGCGGCGGCCGTCCACGGCGACAAGGAGTTCCTGGTTTACGAGGGGGAGAGCTGGAGCTTTGCGGATGTGATGCAGCAGGCAGCCAGTTTTGGCTGCCAGTTAGTCAACGAACTCGGTGTCGAGAAGGGCGACAGGGTCGCCATCGCCATGCGCAATTACCCCGAGTGGATGACCGCCTATATCGCGATCACCTCTATCGGCGCGGTGGCGGTGACGCTCAATAGCTGGGGCCAGGCCCAGGAGCTGGAATTCGGTTTGACCGATGCGGGCGCGAAAGTGGTTTTCTGCGACCAGCAACGACTGAATTTCATCGCCGACCGATTGCCCGAACTCGGTATCCAGGCCGTTGTCGCCAGGCCGGAGCAGGGAGTCATGCCGAAAAATGCCCGCTCGGTCGCGGATTTTATTGCCGGCCACCAGGACGCGGCCATGCCCGAGGTCGACATCTCCCCGGATGACGACGCCATGATGATGTATACCTCCGGCACCACGGGCATGCCCAAGGGCGCCCTGTCCACCCATCGTGCAATCTGCCAGGCCATCGCCAACTTTGAAATCTCTGCCACCGCCATGGCGATGATCAATCCCGAGGC
>JAUXCW010000369.1 GCA_030618705.1 Gammaproteobacteria bacterium
GGTTGGCGGCCCGGTTCACGCTCAAGGCGCCCACCGGGGATTCGGATAATCTCTACGGCAGTGGTGGTTGGGATGGCAGTGCGGCGCTGCACTGGGCGGATCGGCAATCCTGGTCGCGCTACGATCTCTCCTATGAATTGTCCGCCGGCCTGTTGTATACCTCCAATGGTGATGTACTGCCCGATCAGCGTCGCAATTTCGCCGGTTTCGGCTCCGCCATGCTGGCCTGGCAGGCGCTGGGCTGGGCCAATTTCAAAATCCAGTTCGACGGTAATACGGCGTTTTACCACAGCGACCTGCGGGAGCTCGGTTCGTCTTCGGTGCAGCTCACCCTTGGGGCGACATTCAGCGCCACCCGCACGCTGGCGATCGACCTGGCTTTTAGCGAGGATCTGATGGTCGATGCCGCTCCCGATGTCACCTTGTTGCTGGCGATGCGGCTTCGGTATTAACTGTTGCCGGAGCGTTGCTGCAACCGGGAGCGGGCGCGATCCGCGGCTTCTCTCACCTGGTCGGGAGCGGTACCACCGATGTGATTTCGCGCTGCCACCGAACCCTCCAGCTTGAGGACATCAAAAACATCCTCGCCGATAGCATTGCTGTAGGCGCGAAGCTCTTCCAGGCTCAATTCCGCCAGGTCGCGTTGCTGTTCGACACCAAAGGCCACCGCCTTGCCGACGACCTCATGGGCATCGCGAAAAGCGAGGCCCTTGCCTACCAGGTAGTCTGCCAGGTCGGTGGCGGTGGAGAATCCCCGGCGGGCCGCCTCGTACATCGCCGTGCGGTTGGGACTGATCGCCGGCACCATATCGGCATAGGCCACAAGGCTGTCGCGCACGGTATCGATGACATCGAACAACGGCTCCTTGTCCTCCTGGTTGTCTTTGTTGTAGGCCAGCGGTTGTGATTTCATCAGCATGAGCAATGACACCAGGTGGCCGGTGACGCGGCCGGTTTTACCCCGCACCAGTTCCGGTACGTCGGGGTTTTTCTTCTGCGGCATGATGGATGAGCCGGTACAGAAGCGATCCGGTAGTCGCACGAAATTAAATTGTGCCGAGGCCCACAATACCAACTCCTCGCTGAAGCGGGACAGGTGAGTCATGATCAGGCTGGCGGCGGCACAAAATTCGATGGCGAAATCCCGATCGGATACGGAGTCCAGCGAGTTTTCCGTCGGTTTATCGAACCCTAACAACTCCGCCGTGTAGTGACGGTCGATGGGGTAGGTCGTACCCGCCAGCGCGGCAGCGCCGAGGGGGGACTGGTTCAATCGTTGGCGGCAGTCTTGCATGCGGCCGTAGTCGCGCTCCAGCATTTCGTTCCATGCCAACAAGTGGTGGCCAAAACTCACCGGCTGGGCGGTCTGCAGATGAGTGAATCCCGGCATAATGGTGTCGGCCTCCTTCGTCGCCAGTTCCACCAGCCCCGATTGCAGCCGGGACAACTGCTCGCAAATGACATCGATCTGGCCGCGCAGGTAGAGTCGTATATCGGTGGCGACCTGGTCATTGCGGGAGCGGCCGGTATGGAGTTTTTTACCGCAGACCCCGATCTTTTCGGTCAGCCGTGCCTCGATATTCATATGCACGTCTTCGAGCTCAACCGACCAGTTGAAGTCGCCGGCTTCGATCTCCGTGCGGATTTCCTCCAGGCCCTGAAGGATTTGATCCAGCTCCCCCTGGTTGAGTATGCCGCATTTGTGCAACATGCGGGCATGGGCCTGCGAGCCCTCGATATCCTGGGCATACATGCGCCGGTCAAAGTCGACCGAGGCGGTAAATCGCTGTACGAAGGCGTCTGTCGGCTCGTTAAACCGCCCGCCCCAGAGCTTGCTGGTATCCTTGTCTGCCATGGTGTGTCGCTGCTTCGAATGGTGAGGTGGGGATTATAGCGTTTCGAGCCGAGACTGCACCAGTGCGCCGACGGGATGCAATGCCGGCACGGGTCGACTATTGTTTAGTATAAATGGGCAGGGGTGCGGCTTCCTGTGTGCTTGCGCCACCCCCGTGATCGGCGGCCGGGAAGGATATCATGATACAAGCGACCGACCATGAGTAACGCCGTGGTTGATGACAATTTCTTTCTGCCCGACCTGTGCAATGTCGGCGCCGTGTTGTTCCTGGTGCTGGTGGCGGAGTTACTGGCACTGGTGCTGACCCTGGCGGTCGGTGCCGGCAGCGGGTTCAGCTGGGAAACCCTCGCGCTCGCCTCCCTGTTTACGCAGTGGGTGGTATTGAGCTCGGCGGCCATACTTTGCCTGGGGCGCCCGTACCTGGCGCGTTTGACATTGCCCTGGGCGGCAGCGTGCTGTTACCTCGTGATCCTCGTCGTGACCCTGATCTGTAGCCTCGGGGGGCAGTGGCTGGGTCTCTCCCTTGATGGGGATAGTATCGATCTCTGGCGCACGGTGGATCACTTACTGATCTCGGTCATCCTCGCCGGTATCGCCCTGCGCTATTTTTACTTGCAGCAGCAATTGCGCTTACAGCAGGAGGCGGAATTGCGAGCCAGGATCGAGGCCCTGCAGGCGCGGATTCGACCCCACTTCCTGTTCAACAGCATGAACAGTATCGCCAGCCTGATTGCTTCGGACCCGGTCCTGGCGGAACAGGTGGTCGAAGACCTGGCCGACCTGTTTCGCCAGAGTCTGGCGACCGAACAGACCGAGGTGTCGCTGGAGGAGGAACTGGCCCTGTGTCGACGATTCGTCGGCATAGAAGCGCTGCGTCTCGGTCAGCGACTCCAGGTCGACTGGAATATCCCCCAACTCCCCGATGGTTTGAAAATCCCTCGCTTCACTCTGCAGCCGCTTATCGAGAACGCCATTTACCATGGCATCCAGCCCTTGCCGGAAGGCGGCCGGGTCAGTGTCGATATTGCGCTCGATGGCGATATCTGCCGCATGCAAGTGCGAAACCCCGTATTAACCGGTGGTGCCGCCCGCAGCGGCAATCGCATGGCCTTGCAGAATATAAGCCACCGATTGAAGGCCTTGTACGGGTCGGAGGCCAGGGTCGAAATCGAGCGGCGGGAA
>JAUXCW010000045.1 GCA_030618705.1 Gammaproteobacteria bacterium
CGGGTTGAATTTGCCCCAGTTGTTTCCAGGTTGCCGCCAGCTTGGCAGCCCCCGCTTCCGTCTTTGGCGGGAAAAACTCGAAGCTTAAACGCTTGTCATTACTCATAGATAACCTGTGCGCAGAAATGGAGTAGCACTTGCTTGATAAACTGTGCTGTTTAATTGAATGGCACCGGTTAAGACCTGCAGCATCGCCGATCGGCCCGGACCACGCTCTCGGCGTGAATCCATCCATGGAGCCTCGGGAGCCGGTAGGCCGGCCCCGCGGATCCAACCGGCGCACGGTCTGGCCAACGTGGCCCAGGCCTCCGCCCTCATCGCACTTCGGCTGATGCTATTTTGGCCAAAGCCCAGTACGCGCCTAGTAGCGATAGGTCTCCGGCTTGTACGGCCCGTCCACAGGCACGTTGATATAGTCGGCCTGTTCCCCGGTGAGCCGGGTAAGCACGCCGCCAAAGCCCTTGACCATATGCAGCGCCACCTCTTCGTCGAGTTTTTTCGGCAAGACGTCGACGCGAATAGCCGCCGGTTTCAGGTCTGCTTCCAGCCGCGCGAAGCCGCGCTCATAGAGGTAGATCTGGGCCAGGACCTGGTTGGAAAAAGAGCCGTCCATAATGCGCGAGGGATGGCCGGTGGCGTTGCCGAGGTTGACCAGTCGACCCTCGGACAACAACAACAGGTGGTCTTCCGCCGCGTCGCTGCGGAATACGCGGTGTACCTGAGGTTTCACCTCTTCCCAGCGCCAGTTTTCGCGGGTGTAGGCGGTATCGATCTCGTTGTCGAAGTGGCCGATATTGCATACTACCGCGCCGTTTTTGAGTGCCGCGAGCATATTGCTGTTACAGACGTTGAGGTTGCCGGTGGTGGTGACCAGGATATCGGTCTTGCCCAGCAGCGCCTTGTCGATACTCTTTTCACTACCATCGTTGATACCGTCAATGAAGGGGGAGACCACCTCGAAGCCATCCATGCAGGCCTGCATGGCGCAGATCGGGTCAATTTCCGAGATGCCGACGATCATACCTTCCTGGCGCAGAGATTGCGCAGAGCCCTTGCCGACATCGCCGTAGCCGATGACCAGCGCCTTTTTACCAGCTAACAAGTGGTCAGTGGCGCGTTTGATGGCGTCGTTGAGGCTGTGGCGGCAGCCGTATTTGTTGTCGTTCTTGGACTTGGTGACCGAGTCGTTGACATTGACCGCGGGTACCTTCAGCAGGCCTTGCTCCAGCATCTCCTGCAGGCGATGCACGCCGGTAGTGGTTTCCTCGGTGATGCCGTGGATTATGTCGAGCATGACGGGGTACTTCTCATGCAGCATGGCGGTCAGGTCGCCGCCGTCATCCAGTACCATATTGGCGTCCCAGGTCTGGCCGTCCTTGAGGATAGTCTGCTCCAGGCACCAGTCGTACTCTTCCTCGGTCTCGCCTTTCCAGGCGAACACGGGGATGCCGGCGGCGGCGATGGCGGCGGCGGCGTGGTCCTGGGTGGAAAAGATGTTACAGGAGGACCAGCGCACTTCGGCGCCCAGTTCCAGCAGGGTTTCTATCAATACCGCGGTCTGGATGGTCATGTGAATACAGCCGAGAATTTTGGCGCCCTTCAGGGGCTGCTTGTCGCTGTATTTCTTGCGGATTGCCATCAGCGCCGGCATTTCTGTCTCGGCGATTTCAATTTCCATGCGGCCCCAGGCCGCCAGGCTGATATCGGCGACTTTATAATCGTTGATGCTGGTATCGAGCTTGCTTGCAGTGGTCATAATCGGGTTCTCTATGTTTTTTGTGTCATCCCCGCAACTGCGGGGATCGAGTAGCTTATCGTTGTAAGCGTAATTTACAGGGCCGCGCGCAGCGCCTCGGCCTTGTCGGTTTTCTCCCAGGTGAAACTGCTTTCGGTTCTGCCGAAATGGCCATAGGCGGCCGTCTGGCGGTAGATCGGTCGTTTCAGGTCGAGCATAGCGACCAGCCCCCTGGGCCGCAGTTCGAAATGCTCCCTGATCAGGTCGACAATGCGCTCGTCCGAAAGCTTGCCGGTACCGAAGGTGTTGACTGCGATCGAGGTCGGCTCGGCCACGCCGATGGCGTAGGAAACCTGTATCTCGCAACGATCGGCGAGGCCGGCGGCAACGATATTCTTGGCCACATAGCGCCCGGCATAGGCAGCGGAGCGATCCACCTTGGAGGGGTCCTTGCCGGAGAAGGCGCCGCCGCCGTGTCGCGCCATGCCGCCATAGGTGTCGACAATGATCTTGCGCCCGGTGAGGCCGCAGTCACCGACCGGCCCGCCGATAATAAACTGTCCGGTGGGGTTGATATGGTATTGCGTGTCCTTGTGCAGCCACTCCTCGGGAAGAACATGCTTGATCACGTTCTCCAGTATCGCCTCTTTGATGTCAGCCTGGGAGACTTCCGGGTTGTGCTGGGTCGACAGCACCACGGCATCGATGGCGACCGGCTTGCCCTCGGCATAGCGCAAGGTGACCTGGCTCTTGGCATCGGGGCGTAACCAGGGCAGTACGCCCTCTTTACGCAGATGTGCCTGGCGCTCGACGAGGCGGTGGGCGTAATAAATCGGCGCCGGCATCAGCACCTCGGTCTCGTTGGTCGCATAGCCGAACATCAGGCCCTGGTCGCCGGCGCCCTGTTCCTTGTCGTCGCCTTCATCGACGCCCATGGCGATATCGTGTGATTGCTTGCCGATGGCATTGAGTACGGCGCAGCTGGCGCCGTCGAAACCCACATCCGAGCTGTCGTAGCCGATATCCAGGATGACATCCCGTACCACTTCTTCGAGGTCGACATAGGTATTGGTGGTCACTTCCCCGGCGATGACCGCCATGCCGGTTTTCACCATGGTTTCCACCGCTACTCTTGCATGGGGGTCATCCGCGATAATAGCGTCGAGGATGGCATCGGAAATCTGGTCCGCCATTTTATCGGGGTGACCTTCGGAGACCGATTCGGAGGTAAATACATTGTATTCAGACATCTGTTATTTCCTGTTGATGGTTTACTTAAAGGTTGAGGGTGAGTCGCTCTTGATAAACTGTCGCAGCTGTACGCTAAAGCCGTTGCGCTGGGCGAAGTACAGGTTTTGCGCCTCTTGCAGGCCCGCTGCCGCAGCCCAATGGCTGATATCCCCGGGGTCGAAACCGAGCCAGACATCGCCGCAGGCCTCCCGCGCCCATGCCTGGTCGTGGCGGCACAACTCGGATAGAAATACCGAGCCGCCGCTGGTGAGTAGCTCGGCTACATCGGCGAATATATCGGCGGGGGAGGAGGTGTGGTGGAGAACCATATTGGCGATGATGCAATCGGCTTCGAGGCCCAATTTCCTGGCCTCGCGGGTGTCCCCCAGTACAAACTCGATATTATCGAATTGGTGGCAGTGGCTGCCGGCCAGCTCGAGCATGGTTTCGGAGATATCCAGTGCCACCACTCGCTCGAATCGGGGCGCCAGCTCAGCCAGGAAGGCGCCTTCCCCGGGGCCGATTTCCAGCGCCAGGCGCCTGTTGGGCAATTGAGCGGTGTCCAGTAATTCCTGCATCGGGTCGGCGTATTGCTGATAGATCGCAATCAGTTCCTGTTGCTGACGAAAGCGCCGGGCGTTTTGGGCGAAAAACAGCCTCGATGAGTCGGCGCGATCGGCGTGCACGGCGGTGATCCCCCGCTGCAATTCGGCTCGTAGTTCCAGTTGGTCAACCGCCAGCAGCAGATTTTGCCACAGGCCTTGCCACTGGGGCGCCGGAGATTGGTGGTGGCGTCGATAAAAAATCGAGTTGCCCTCCCGGCGCTGGGCGACCAGGCCTACCCGGGACAGGACTTTGAGGTGATGGCTCATGCCGGGCTGGCGCATGGCGAAAATGGCGCACAGCTCCTGTACCCCGAAACTCTCCTTGTCGAGCACCCGAAGAATCTCCAGCCGCAAAACGTCGGCACTGGCCTTTAGCAGTGCTGAGAGTTGTTCGACGGGCTTTTCCTGCTGGCAGGGGTCGCCAGAAAGGGTAGCGGGACTGGACATGGGCCGCAGTCTAGCAGAAAAGCCAGCTATATCAATAATATTTGATATAGCTGGCAAAATTACCGCCGCTTGTCCCGTCGGGCTTAGAAGTGAATACCCTTCATCACCGCGGCCATGGCGACCTGTTCGCTGGAGAGTTCTTTTTCCTTGCCGCTGTCGCCCTTTCCGCCCTTGGCCGCGGTCGAATCCGGGAACATGCGGTAGGTCGTGTTGAATATGACTTCCATCAGTTTCGGTGCGAGGGCATTGGCAACGCCGAGGAACACACCCATGGTGCTGGCAACGCGCCGCGGCTTGTTGACCACCGCGTCGACCACCAGGTCCATGGACTCGTCCACCGACAGCGCGGGGGCGTAGTCATACATCTTGGTGGGCGCGATCATCGGCGTACGCACCAGGGGCATATTGATGGTGGTGAAGTTGACGTTGCGGTCGGAATACTCCGAGGCCGCGCAGCCAGAGAAGGCGTCCAGTGCCGACTTGGAGGCCACATAGGCGGAAAAACGAGGCGAGCTGCCCAATACACCGATAGAGGAAATATTGATGATATGGCCACGCTTGCGTTTGCTCATTTCCGGCAAGAAGCCGAGAATCAAGCGCAGGGCGCCGAAGTAGTTGAGTTGCATGGTGCGCTCGAAATCGTGGAAACGATCGTAGGCCAGGTGGATCGAGCGGCGGATCGAGCGGCCCGCATTATTGACCAGTATATCGACGTGGCCGTGATCCTTGAGCACGTTGGCGACCAGCACATCACAGCTCTCCATGTCGGAGATATCGCAGGTGTAGGCGTAGGCAGTACCCCCTTTGGCCTCAATGGCGGTCTTCACCACCTCGAGGGTTTCCAGGGTGCGAGCGGTGAGGATAACTTTGCCGCCAGCGCCAGCCAGGCGGTGGGCTATGGCTTCGCCGATACCGGACGAGGCGCCGGTGACGACGACGATCTTACCTTTGATATTGCCCTCGAGGGTTTTGTCGATAAACAGCTCGGGGTCGAGGTTGCGCTCCCAGTAATCCCATATTTGCGCGGCGTAAGTGGACAGGCGGGGCACCTCTATACCACTACCCTCCAGCGCGCGCACGGTGTCGCGATTGTCGTAGCGGGTTTCATATTCCATGAACACGCTGGCTTCCACGGGCATGCCGATGCTGTCGAACAGGGTTTGCTTGAGGCGCTTTACAGGAGGCAATTTTGCCAGGGTGCCGGTCAGCCCAGACGGGATAAAGCTGAAAATCCTGCGGTCGAATCGCATCACGAACCGGGGTGTGTGACCGGCCTCCGCAAAGATATTGATCAGGTCACCCATGCTGTAGTGATCCTGGTTGGTCAGGTGGAAGCATTGGCCATCGCGATCCGGCAGGTGGGCGAGGTAATCCATTGAATCGACCACGTAGTCCACCGGGACGATGTTCATCAGGCCGGTCTCGATGCCGATGAGCGGAAACCAGGGGGGGAGTAAGCCGCGCAGCTTTTTCAGCATGCCGAAAACGTAGTAGGGCCCGTCGATCTTATCGATCTCACCGGTCTTGGAGTGTCCGACAACGGCGCCGGGGCGGTACACGCGCCAGGGAATGCGGCACTCCGCCCGCACGATTCCCTCGGAATCGTGTTTGGTGCGGAAGTAGGGATGGTCCAGGTTTTCGGCCTCCTCGAACATATCCTCGCGGAAGGTGCCGCGGTAGAGGCCGCTGGCGGCGATCGAGCTGACGTGCTCGAAACAACCCGCCTCCAGTTTTTCCGCACACTGAATCGCATTGCGGGTGCCGTCGACATTGGCCTTTTGCTGGCTTTCGGCATCGGCGTTCATATCGTAGATGGCGGCGAGGTGGAAAAAGTGGTCGATGGTGCCTTTCAGTGAATCGACGGTTTCCTTGTCCAGGCCCAGTGCCGGCTGGGTCAGGTCGCCGTATACCGGCACGATGCGATCCCCGGCGCCGGGGAAGCGTTGCTGCAGGGCTTTGAATTTGCGGGCCGAGGACTTTCTCAGCAGCACGTAAATTGTGCCCTCGCGCTGGAGTAGCTTTTCTATGAGGAACTTGCCGATAAATCCGGTGCCGCCGGTGACGAAATAATTCATGTCCTTATCTCCTGATTATTGATATGTCCGGATAATGCCACTGGTATTTGGCCGCTGTAATCCTCTGGCGTCACCAACTGATACCGTGACGCCCAGTGTACACTTGCGCCGTTATTTGACAATGGCGCTTATCATCAGCTGTTCAGGGCAAATAATTGCACGCCCGTGTGGTATTCGAGGCAGCGGGATTTGCTGTTAACCGCTGGCTGGGGGAAAATAGGCGCCCCTTTGCCCACAAACCCCCGAACAGGAGAGTTTCACATGCCGTCCCGTACCGAACTGGCCAACGCGATTCGCGCACTTAGCATGGATGCGGTGCAGCAAGCCAACAGCGGACATCCCGGAGCGCCGATGGGCATGGCCGACATTGCCGAGGTGCTGTGGAATGATTTTTTGCAGCACAATCCGGTTAATCCGCAGTGGCCCAACCGCGATCGCTTTGTCCTCTCAAACGGCCACGGCTCGATGTTGATCTACTCCCTGCTGCACCTCAGCGGCTACGACCTGCCCATCGAGGAGTTGAAAAATTTTCGCCAGTTGAACTCCCGCACGCCGGGCCACCCGGAGTACCGCCACACCCCGGGAGTCGAGACCACCACGGGACCGCTGGGGCAGGGTATCTGTAATGCGGTGGGCATGGCGATTGCCGAAAAAACCCTGGCCGCCCAGTTCAACCGGCCGGGACACGAAGTCGTCGATCACATGACTTACCTGTTTATGGGCGACGGTTGCCTGATGGAGGGCGTGTCCCATGAAGCGTGTTCATTGGCCGGCACACTCGGCCTGGGTAAACTGATTGGTATCTACGATGACAACGGCATCTCCATAGACGGTGAGGTCGAGGGCTGGTTCACCGATGATACACCGGCGCGTTTCCGGGCCTATGGCTGGCACGTGGTGGCGGATGTCGATGGCCACGATGCGGCGGCGGTGAAAGCTGCCATCGAGCAGGCTCGCGCCGAGACTGCCAGGCCCAGCTTGATCTGTTGCAAAACCATTATAGGCAAGGGTTCTCCCAACAAGCAGGGCAAGGCGTCGAGCCACGGCGCAGCACTTGGTGCGGAGGAGGTGGCACTGGTGCGGGAAACCATCGCCTGGCCCTACCCGGCCTTCGAAATACCGGACGAATACTACGCGGCCTGGAGTGCGGTAGACGCGGGGGCGCAAGCCGAGGCCCGCTGGCAGCAGGGTTTTAACGATTACCGGGCCGCTCATCCTGATCTGGCCGGAGAGTTGCTGCGCCGTATCGATGGTGAATTGCCGGCGGATTTTTCCGCCACGGCGGATGCCTATATCCAGGATTGCCAACAGCGGGGGGACTCCATCGCCAGCCGCAAGGCCTCGCAGAATTGTCTCGAAGCCTACGGCCCCTCGCTCCCGGAGCTGTTGGGTGGCTCTGCGGATCTTGCAGGTTCCAATCTCACCCTGTGGAAGGGTTCGCGGGACATTAGTCGCGAAGACGCCTCCGGTAATTACCTCAACTACGGCGTGCGGGAATTCGGCATGACCGCCATCATCAACGGGATTGCCTTACACGGGGGCTTCATTCCCTATGGTGCGACCTTCCTGGTGTTTATGGAGTATGCGCGCAACGCCCTGCGGATGGCCGCGATAATGGGTCTGCGCAATATCCAGGTCTATACCCACGACTCTATCGGCCTGGGTGAAGACGGCCCTACCCACCAACCGATAGAACAAATAGCCAGCCTGCGCGCGACGCCGAATCTATCGACCTGGCGCCCCTGCGACACGGTGGAAACCGCTGTTGCCTGGCGCGCTGCGCTGGAGCGCAGTGATGGTCCCACCGCCCTGGTGCTGTCGCGCCAGAGCCTGCCCCACCAGGCGCGCAGTGAGCAACAGGTCAGGGATATCAGCCGCGGTGGCTATATTCTCGTCGATAGCGACGGCGAGCCCGAGGCGATTATCATCGCCACCGGCTCCGAAATTGGTATCGCGGTCGCGGCCCGGCAGCAACTGGCCGAGCGGGGCAGGCGCGTGAGAGTGGTCTCCATGCCCGCGGCGGATGTATTCAATGCCCAGGATGCCGGGTGGCGGGAGGCGGTACTTCCGCTGGCCGTGCGCCACCGGGTCGCCGTCGAGGCCGGCGCCACCAGTCCCTGGTATAAATATGTGGGGCTGGACGGTGTGGTCATCGGCCTCGACCGGTTTGGCGAGTCGGCACCCGGCCCGCTGCTGATGGAGCACCTTGGCTTTACCGCCGATAAGGTGCGCGAAGCTGTGGAGGGCTTACTGCGCGATTGAGCGCGGTCCTCCCCATGGCTCCCTCCTATCGTCTGGCAATCAACGGCTATGGCCGTATCGGCCGCAGCGTGCTGCGAGCACTATATGAGTCCGGGCGGCAGACCGGAATGCAGGTGGTGGCCATCAACGAGCCCGCAGACCTGGCGACCATGGCCCATCTTACCCGCTATGACTCCACCCACGGGCGTTTCCCCGGGCGCGTCGATTACGCCGAACACCAGTTGCTGATAGACGACCATATCATCGCCGCCAGCCACCAGGACTCCATCACTGCCCTCGATTGGAAGGCTCTCGGTATCGACCTGGTACTGGAATGCAGCGGCAGCTTCAGCAGCCGCGCCGGTGCACAGCGCCACCTCGCCAGGGGCGCGGGTGCGGTGTTGTTCTCGCAACCCGCCGAGGCGGATGTCGATGCCACGGTTGTCTACGGTTTCAATCATCAGCAAATACAAGCGCAACATCGAGTCCTGTCTGCCGCATCCTGTACCACTAACGCGGTGGTGCCGGTAATCGATGCGCTCGACAGGGCTTTCGGGGTGGAGAATGGCCTTATCACCACGATTCACTCCGCCATGAACGACCAGCCGGTGATCGATGCCTACCACCATACCGACCTGCGCAAAACCCGCAGTGCGATGGCCTCGATCATTCCGGTCGAGACCGGTCTGGCCCTGGGTATCGATCGGCTTATGCCGGCACTGGCCGGTCGTTTCAAGGCCCAGGCCATGCGTGTGCCGACCCTGAATGTCTCCGCGGTAGACCTTTCCCTGAGCATGCAGCGGGATGTGGATGAGGCGGCGGTCAATACAGCGTTGCGAGAGGCGGGCGAGTCCGACTATTGTGGCGTTCTCGGCTATACCGAGGAGCCACTGGCCTCCTGCGATTTCAACCACGACCGCCGTTCTGCTATCGTGGACGCCGGTCAAACCCGGGTGGCGGGTCGTCGCCTGGTAAAAGTGCTGGTCTGGTTTGACAACGAATGGGGCTATGCCAACAGAATGCTTGACGTCGCCGCCCATTGTCTCGCGGTACGAGCGGGCCGGGAGGCGTGAGCTATCCACTTATTAAGCATTAAAAGCACCAAGCGCGTGCGCATTGAGAGAAGTAGAAACAGGGAGATTTCATGGCTGTAATCAAGATGTCGGATGTCGATCTATCCGCCAGGCGGGTGCTGATTCGCGAAGACCTCAACGTGCCTTTAAAAAATGGCCAGGTCAGCAGCGACGCGCGTATACGGGCTGCGTTGCCGACCATCCAGGCTGCCCTCGATGCCGGCGCGGCGGTAATTCTGATGTCCCACCTGGGCCGACCGGTAGAGGGCGGCTCCGACGAGGAAAATCGTGATTACACACTGCAACCGGTGGCTGAGCATCTTTCACAATTGCTGCAGCGGCCGGTAGCCCTGGTCTCGGATTACCTTGCGCAGGGCGTGGAAGTGGCGCCTGGCCAGGTGGTTCTACTGGAAAATGTGCGCTTCAACCCGGGCGAGAAAAAAGATGATGAGGCGTTGGCCACAGCCTATGCGGCCCTGTGTGATGTATTCGTCATGGATGCCTTCGGCACCGCTCATCGAGCCCAGGCCTCGACCCACGGCGTTGCGCGCTTTGCACCGATCGCCTGTGCCGGGCCTTTGTTGACCGGTGAACTCGACAATCTCCAGCGGGCGCTGGCCGACCCCGCCCGGCCCATGGTGGCCATCGTCGGCGGCTCCAAGGTGTCCACCAAGCTCACAGTGCTGGAATCCTTGAGCGATAAGGTCGACCAACTTATTGTCGGCGGGGGTATTGCCAACACCTTCCTCGCCGCGGCGGGCCACTGTGTGGGGAAATCCCTCTGTGAACACGAACTGATACCGAGGGCCAGGGCGCTGTTGGAGCGCTGTGATATTCCGCTTCCCGCGGATGTCGTGGTGGCTGCAGAATTCAGCGAGGGCGCGGAAGCGGTGTTGAAGTCAGCGGCCGAGGTGACCGAGGACGATATGATCCTCGATATCGGGCCCGAGTCGGCGCAAGCCCTGGCAAAGATTCTGGGGCAGGCCAGAACTATAATCTGGAACGGGCCGGTGGGCGTATTCGAGTTCGACCAGTTTGGCGAGGGTACGCGTAGCCTGGCAATGGCGATTGCGGATTCGGACGGTTTTTCTATTGCCGGCGGAGGGGATACACTGGCAGCGGTGGACAAGTACGGCATTGCCGATAAAATATCCTATATCTCTACCGGTGGCGGCGCCTTCCTGGAATATGTCGAGGGCAAGACCCTGCCGGCGGTGGCAGTGCTGGAGCAGCGAGGGCGCTAATTGCCCTCCCGAACAAAAGCGCCCGCAGCGAAGGCTGTGGTCGTACCGATGATTTATTAGTTGTTGAATCAATGCAGAAGCAAGCAAAGGTGTAATTATGGCTCTTATCAGTATGCGTCAATTATTGGATCATGCCGCCGAGCACGGCTACGGCGTACCGGCGTTCAACGTCAATAACCTGGAACAAATACGCGCCATCATGGAGGCGGCGGAGCAGACCAATAGTCCGGTCATCGTGCAGGCATCTGCCGGCGCTCGCAAGTACGCCGGCGCCAATTTCCTCCGCCACATGATTCTTGCGGCGCTGGAGGAATTTCCGCATATCCCGGTGTGCATGCACCAGGATCACGGCACCAGCCCGGCGATCTGCCAGCGCTCCATCCAGATGGGGTTTAGCTCGGTGATGATGGACGGGTCGCTGGAAGAGGACGGCAAGACCCCCTCCAGCTACGAATACAATGTCGATGTCACTGTTCGTACCGTTGCCATGGCCCATGCCTGTGGCGTTTCCGTCGAGGGTGAACTGGGTTGCCTCGGTTCCCTGGAAACCGGTGAGGCCGGAGAGGAAGACGGTGTCGGCGCGGCGGGCGTACTGGATCATTCCCAGTTGTTGACCGACCCGGAGGAGGCAGCGGATTTCGTCAAATCAACCGGGGTCGACGCGCTGGCCATCGCCATCGGCACCAGCCATGGCGCCTATAAATTCACCCGCCCCCCCACCGGAGATATCCTTGCGATCGATCGGATCGTGGAGATCAACGCCCGTATCCCTACCACCCACCTGGTGATGCACGGCTCCAGCGCCGTGCCACAGGATTGGTTGGCGGTGATCAATGAATATGGCGGCGATATTCCGGAGACCTACGGTGTGCCGGTTGCAGAGGTTGTCGAGGGCATCAAGCACGGGGTGCGCAAGGTCAATATCGATACCGACCTGCGGCTCGCCTCCACCGGCGCCATCCGGCGCTTTATGGCAGAGAACAAGTCGGCATTCGATCCGCGCCAGTACCTTAAGTTGACAGTGGAAGCGATGAAGGATATCTGTGTCGAGCGCTATGAAGCCTTCGGCACCGCGGGCAATGCGGACAAAATCAAGGTCATCAGTCTCGAGGACATGTACCAGCGCTACGAAAGTGGCGAGCTGGATCCTGTGGTTGGCTAGTGAACCTCAATGCCGTGCTACACCATATCCCACCCCTGGATATGGATCACCCGGCGCCGACGGCGCCAGCGGTGGAGGAATACTTTCGCCACTATCGGCTGGACTTTGGCGCGACCATGGCGGAGGTCAGCCACTATATCGGCCGCTTCGAGAGTGGCCAATTCGATCTTGTCTGTCAGTTGTTTCTGCGGCCCGATGCGCGCGGAACGATATTCGTGGTACACGGTTATTTTGACCATGTCGGTCTCTATGCGCCCCTGATAGGCCACCTGCTGTCGAGGAATTTTTCTGTGGTGGCATTTGACTTGCCGGGGCACGGTCTGTCTTCCGGCGAGAGCGCCAGCATTTCCAGTTTCAGCTCTTACGACAGGGCGCTGGAGGACTGCATACGCCTGTGCCAGGCGAATGTGGCAAAACCCCTGCATGTGGTGGGCCAGAGCACCGGCGCCGCCGCTGTGATGAGCTACCTGATGCGTGAGCAGCACCAACCCTTTGATAAGATCATCCTGCTGGCGCCCCTGGTGCGGCCGCGGGGATGGCATCTGGTCAGGATGGCCCATTTCGTGCTCAAGCCTTTTCGCGACCAGCTGCGCCGGGACTTCAAGACCAATTCCCACGACCCGGCCTTTGTGGATTTTGTCGAGCACCAGGATCCCCTGCAGAGCCGCTACCTGATATTGGCATGGATCGGGGCGCTGAAGCACTGGATCAAATGGTTTTTACAGCAATTGCCTTCGCCGCTCCCCTTGTTGGTGATCCAGGGTGAGGAAGATGAAACCGTCGACTGGCGCTACAATATTAAAGTGATTGGAGAAAAGTTTCCCGCCGCACAGTTTTCTTACGCGGCACAGGGCAATCACCACCTGGTGGGTGAATCCGTAGAAATCCGGGCCATGGTATTCCAGGCCATTGATCGCTATCTGGAGAACGCCTTGCCGGCCGACACAGGCGATTTTCCCGGTGGCAAGCCCGATCGGCTTGCCGTCGAGCCAGCGGTGGCGGTAGTCACCGGTCAAAGATTTTACCCGGATTCATGATGCCCGCGGGATCGAAGACCTGCTTTATCTGGCGCATCAGGGTGATCT
Organism: Gammaproteobacteria bacterium; assembly: GCA_030618705.1. Taxonomy (GTDB): domain Bacteria; phylum Pseudomonadota; class Gammaproteobacteria; order Pseudomonadales; family JAHEGP01; genus JAHEGP01. The sequence goes on from JAUXCW010000045.1 coordinate 12,898, forward strand.
CCGATGCGCTGCGTGAATAGCCCAGGTAGTCTTTCTTCAACAGCCCGACACCGTGCTCGGCCGATATACTGCCGTTGTACTTCTTTACAATTTCGAAGACACCCACGCTGACCGATTCACACTGCGCTTTGAATTCATCCAGTGAGAGCGTTTCCGGTTTCAGGATGTTGAGGTGCGCATTGCCGTCACCGATATGGCCGAACCAGATGATTTCCCAGTCCGGGTACTGGCTTTGCACCAGACTGTCCACCTCGGCAATAAATGCCGGTACCCGGGATACTTTGACCGACAGGTCATTTTTATAAGGTGTCCAGCGGGAAATGGTTTCTGATATATCTTCTCTCAAGCGCCATAAGCCGGCTGCCTGCTGCTGGCTCTGGCTAATGGTGCCGTCGACGAGCCAGCCCTGGTCGAGGCAGTATTCGAAGGATTCCATGGCGCGATCCATGTTGTCTGCGGATCGGCATTCGAATTCCAGCAGCGCGTAGAACCCGGCCTCGCTGTCGAAGGGGCGTTGCAGCCCCTGGTGTTGTATCACCTTTTTCAGGGCGGCATCGGAAAAGAACTCGAAGGCCGTGAGGTCGAGTTTTTGTTTGAAGTGGCCCAGCACATCCATGAGAGGCTCGAAGGCGGGCAGTCCCAGTACCATCACCCTGAGATCCTCCGGCTGCCGACACAGTCGCATGGTGGCCTCGACCACAATCCCCAGCGTGCCCTCGGCGCCGATGAATAGTTGGCGCAGGTCGTAGCCGGCATTGTTTTTTACCAGGCCGTGATTGAGCTCCAGCACCTCGCCACTGCCGGTGACCACCTTGAGGCCCAGCACCCAGTCCCGGGTCATACCGTAGTGGATCACCTTGATGCCGCCCGCGTTGGTGCCGATGTTGCCCCCCAGCTGGCTGGAGCCTGCGGAGGCAAAATCGACCGGGTAGAACAGGCCCTTTTCCCTGGCGTAATCCTGTAATTGGGCGGTGACGACGCCGGCCTGGCAGACCACGGATTCATCTGTGGCGTTAAATTCCAGGATCCTGTTCATGCGGTCGAGGGCAACCACCACCTCGCCCTCGGCGGCGACGGCGCCGCCGGATAGACCTGTTCGACCACCGGAGGGAACGAGGGGAAAACCGTATTGATTGGCGAGCAGCACGATGGAGCGGACTTGCTCGACCGAGTCGGGCAGGACGATGACCGAGGGCCGCGGTGGGTAAAAGCGAGTCCAGTCCCGGCCATAGCTCTCCAGGGATTCCGCGTCTGTCAGCAGGCGCTGGGGGCCAACGATGGCCCGGAGTCGATCGAGAATGTCCGGTGCGAGGGAATGGGCCATGGTTCAGCTCTCTGCCAGGCTCGAAAACAAGGGCGCGTATGTTATCATCCCGCGCCTTTCCGGTCTTGCCAGGGTCGGTAAGACGCCTGCTAGCCGCAATCGGGAATCGCCATGGCCAAAACCTCCCTCGAAAAGAGCAAGATTCGTATACTCCTTCTCGAAGGGGTACATCAATCCGCCGTGGACTCCCTGCGCAGCGCTGGATACGACAATATCGACTATCTTGCCACCGCCCTCGCCGGCGATGAACTGGCCGAACGTATCGCCGAGGCACATTTCGTCGGAATACGCTCCCGTACCCAATTGACGCCCCGGGTTCTGGCGGCAGCGAAAAAACTCAATGCGATCGGTTGCTTCTGTATCGGCACCAACCAGGTCGATTTGAATGCAGCGTTACAACGAGGTATTCCGGTATTCAATGCACCGTACTCCAATACCCGTTCGGTGGCGGAACTGGTTCTGGCCGAGGCGATTTTGCTGCTGCGCAAGGTGGCCGAAAAGAGCGCACTGGCCCATCGCGGCATCTGGCAAAAATCCGCCAGCGGATCCTACGAAATTCGTGGCAAGGTGCTGGGCATCGTCGGCTACGGCTCCATCGGTTCCCAACTCTCCGTGCTGGCCGAGGCCCTGGGCATGAAAGTGGTGTTCTACGACACGGTGAAGAAGCTGCCCCTGGGAAATGCCCGGCAGTTGGGTTCTCTCCCCGGGCTGCTGAGGGAGGTTGATATTGTGAGTTTGCACGTCCCCGACACGCCGGCCACCCGCAATATGATGGGCGTGGCACAATTCGAACAGATGGTGCCGGGTTCGGTACTAGTCAATGCTTCCCGCGGCACGGTGGTAGATATTGATGCATTGGCCGAAGTGCTGCGAGCAGGGCATTTGGCCGGGGCCGCGGTGGACGTGTTTCCCGTTGAGCCGAAGTCGAATGACGAGGCCTTTGTCTCGCCGCTGCGGGGGATCGACAATGTATTCCTCACGCCCCATATCGGCGGCTCGACGGTCGAGGCGCAGGAAAATATCGGCCTCGAGGTGGCGGAAAAGCTGGTTCGTTACAGCGATAACGGTACCACGACCTCAGCGGTCAATTTCCCCCAGGTGGCGCTGCCCGAGCACCCGGACGCCCATCGCCTGCTGCATATCCACCACAATGTGCCCGGCATCATGAGCGCTATCAACCAGCTATTCTCCGACAACGGCATCAATATCCTCGGCCAATACCTGCAGACCAGTGGCGATATCGGTTACGTGGTTATCGATGT
>JAUXCW010000140.1 GCA_030618705.1 Gammaproteobacteria bacterium
AATGAGGAACACCGGTATGTCGATCGAAGATATTGAGATGAGCAAACAACGAAAATCCCTGGATAAGGACGTCGAGAAGCTGGTGGATAAATACACCAAAATCATGGACTGGGATATCCCCGAAATCGACGATGCCAAAGCCAGGCGATTGATACTGGATGAAATTGCGTTGGCAATTTTGCGACTCGAAACTCCGATTGCATGAGCTCGATATCTAAATGGTCTACGGGTAGGGCATCATTCGTTGGGTAGTTTCCGTGGTGGCTTCGATGCCGGCGTACTCTGCGAGAGGAAGAACGGGGATATCCTTATTTTACCAGCCATGAAAGACTTAAGAGCGCGGCCCTATCAGCGGAAAAAACAATAGGGATCGCGCAGCCATTTGCAAGGAGTTATGAGTTCAGCCCCTTGGCGTATACCAGATCGGCGAGGTGTATGCACGGTCCTGGGTCGATGTCGGCGCGCCTTTCGGAAGCGGGACATTGAAGCGGAAGGCATCATACGTGGTCCAGCGTGGTGTCGGTATCTCGAGAACGCGGGCGTAGTAGAAGGCTTTCTGTTTCGGGTCGAAATCCGGGTCGCTCCACACGGTAGCCAGCTCTGACGCACCTATGGTATTGGTCCAGTTGGCATTTTTCACATCCACGGTGTTGCCCACTGCGGGCAGTTTGCCGTTGGCGCCGGGCTTGCGATTGTCGGACCAGGCGACGTCATAGACTTTTTCGTGTCCTTCACCTTTATTGTCCGTCCAGCCCTTGATGATTTGGATGCGGTCGAGATTGGCGCCAATGGGATCACGCAGTGCATACACCATGAAAGTAGGCGCTCTGGCATTGGCCGAATTGGGCGGTAAGTCGCTGCCCATCGGCACACCTTTCATATATCCCGCGTTGGCCGGGGAACGGCTGTTGATATCCTGGTCGGTGAACTCCCAGCCGCCGAACAGGCGCACCGCCATGCGGCTGCCTGTCGTTGCGTATACCTCTTTACGCTCTATCGCATCGAAGATGGCCTCGCGGGTGTTCTCAGTGGCCCATACGCCGGCCAGGCCCGATGCCACTTGCTGCCATGCATAGATAGTCCCTGCGGATGAGTCCATGAAGGGGTGCGTCATGCGCTCGGGATTGGGCTCATAGCCGGAGTGCTTGCCAAAGAAGTTTTCTTCCCGGGTGGTGGCCAGCGAGGTGTGGCTGTCGGTGGACCCAATCATGGCGAACTTGTATGGGTTCGTGCCAAGCCTGGATTCGATAGCGAGACCGCGCTTCAACGCTTCTCGCGCATACTCACCTGCCAGCATCTCGTTGGTCTTGGCGACGGAAACATCGAGATTACCGATAGCCCAGGTTTCATAGTCAGCGAACTCATCGTCAGGGGACAGGAACGGGTGGGTTTCGCCATCCCCCTTGATCTGGGTCGCCTCGTAGGCCGGCTCCCATTTCGCGCGCTCGGTGACATATTCAGCATCGAGGGCCTTGCCGTCATACTGGGCTTCCAGTGGAAACATGATGCCGTTGGCCAGGTTGCCATTGTGAGCGATTGCCAGCACCTCTCCCCCTGTCTTCTCCTCATAAGATGTCAGCCACTTCCACAGATCGCGTGGATTGTTACTGCCCTGGGGCGGATAAGTCGTATAAGCAACCATCTGCGAGGCTTTCGTTGCGTCGTCTCGATACATGACAACGCGGTGCATATTGTTGCCCTTGACCAGCGAGGTCCATTCATAACCGATGAAGGCCGTAAACCGGCCCGGGTCGTTATATTTCTCCGCCGCGTTGATCGTCGATTGCCAGACGGATTTGTAAGCTGCCGAGTCCGGGGTATATATCAGGCCCTCAGGAAACTTCCCCTGGGAAAACAGTCCAATCAGTTCCAATGCGACGCCGACACCTTCTCCTGCCTGGATACGTTCGTACCAGTCCTTGCCGGTAGGATCAGCCAGGATATGTTGTTTACCTGCCAGCAGGTCAGGGAACATGCCCATGTTGTCTGAGTGGTCAGCAATGACCAGGAAATCAAGCGGCCTGGACAGCTTCACCGGAATGCCGGTCGATGATATGACTTCATCGCCCCGCGCAAACTGGTATGCCTCTTCAAGGCCGAGCCTGTCGCCGAATGCGCCCGCGTCCATGGACAGGGATGTATGCAGGTGGGTATCACCCCAGTACACCTGGGTCGGGAAGCCGCGCTGGGCATAGGGAGAATAGCTCTTGCCTGTATACGCCGGTGACAGGACTTCCTTTGCGTCCGGTGGGGGCGGCACCTGGGCTGTGGCCGGCAATGCCATCAATACCAAAGCCAGGCAGGTAAATGATAATTTAATTGAATTCATGGCCGTACTCCCTTTGACTCTGGCGAGCTTTAATTGATTGCCGGTATTTTCAGCATAACAATAAGCGAAAAGCATCGCGCCTGCCAGCTTTATAGCAGCCGGTGCGGCCAGGGAGAAATTGCGGTTGCAGTTTGTCGAACCTCGGCACCGAATCTGATCCTGCCTGGCATAGAAATTAAAAACCCGGCACAGGGCCGGGCTTCTAAATTTATGGCGGAGGGGCAGGGATTCGAACCCTGGGTGGGGATAAACCCACGCCGGTTTTCAAGACCGGTGCATTCAACCGCTCTGCCACCCCTCCGTTGAAGCGGGCATTATACTCAGGATTTATCGAGGTACAACAATGCCCGAATAAATTTCCGACAGCGCGAGGAGGGCGGTGAACAGCCCCTAATCCGTCGTTTGTACCTGCGCCTCTTCGTCACTGGCAGGGGCTGCAGGTTTTGCCTGCCGGGGATCATTTTTTGCGCGCTGCTGTGAGCTACGTTGTGGCACTACTGTCTGGGCTGGTGCCAGCCCCTCCATTGGTACCGGCTTCTCGGTGGAAATCTCCAGGTCGGCAGCAGGTTTCGGATTATTCCTGGGGTCATTGGCACCGCGACCTTTGGGTTTTGCGATAGGCGCAACGTCCTTTGGTGCATCATCGAGCATGCTTGCAAGCGGTTTCGCGGCTTTGGCAGCGCTGGCGGGAGCGGATTCGGTCGCTGTCGCGGCCTCGCTCTTTGTCGCTTGCTCGACGCTTGCAACGGCCGCCTCGGGTTTGTCGGCGGCCTTGATCGCCCCGGCTGCGATTTCCTGCGTTTTTTCCACGGCCTGGGTGGTGGCTTCGGGTTTGGGCTGCTCCGTTGTGCCGGCAGAAGCTTCAACAGGAGGCTGTTGCGCTGCGGTCACCGCACCCTGCTCGGCAACTTTCGGAGCGGCGGGTGCCGGGACAGGCTTTAGGTTCTCGCTTGTGTTTTGCACTTCGCTGCCGCTGCCCGTATTTTCATCGCGATTTGCCGTTGCCGGCTCGCTGCGGTTGCCGCCACGTTTACGCTCCTGGGGGCCGCGGGCCTTCTGGTTTCGCGGCCGACGTTGCGCCCTGGACGCATCGTTGTCGTTTCTGGTGTTATCCTGCTCCTGGTTTGACCTGCTCTCCTCCGGTTTCCGCTCCGGCTTTCGTTCCTGTTTTCGTTCCTGTTTCTGATCTGGTTTATTCTGCTCTTGTCCACCTTTGTCCTGGTTGCGCTCTTGATTGCGGTTGCGGTTCTGCTTGTCGCCCCTGTTGGTGTTTGAGCGGGGTGGCCGCTTGCCGCCCTGGCGCTGATTGTTGTTGTCGCGATTACTATTGCGTCGTTGGCCCTGACCCTGACCCGCGCTGCGCCTGGCCTGCTTGGCTGGCGGGGCGGGCTCCGGTTCGGGCTCCGGTGTGGCGCCAAACAGGGTGCTGGCGATTCGCTGTAAGAGCCCGGGTTGCTTTTCCGCAGCGGGCGCGGCTTTTGCTAGGGGTGTGGGCGCCGGGGTCGTGGGGGAGATGGCCTGCACCGCCGGCTGTTCAATTTTCACCGGCTCATCGTTGCCGGCCTTGCCGAGGCTCGTATTCTGTTCGCCACTGTCGATACTGATTTCATGGCTGAGCTGGCGTGCAGTGACGAGGGAGTTGTCGTCGCGCAGCCGCTGTACCTCGAAGTGCGGTGTTTCCAGATTCGTGTTGGGAATCACCAGCACGCGAATGTTGTTGAGCTTCTCGATGGCCGCAATGGCCTCGCGCTTTTCGTTGAGCATATAGGTGGCGACCTCGACCGGTACGATGGTCCGTATCTCGGCGCTTCGATCTTTGTTGGACTCCTCCTGCACAAGGCGAAGAATCGACAGTGCCAGCGACTTGGTATCGCGGATGGTGCCTTGCCCGGTGCATCGAGGGCAGACGATGGCGCTGGTCTCGCCCAGGGATGGGCGTAAACGCTGGCGGGACATCTCCAGCAGTCCGAATCGGGAGATGCGGCTGATTTGTACCCGTGCGCGGTCGGGGCCAAGGGCGTCTCGCATGCGATTTTCGACTTCGCGTTGATTGCGGTTGCTCAACATATCGATAAAATCGATAACGATCAGGCCGCCAATATCCCGCAAGCGCAGCTGGCGGGCGACTTCATCGGCCGCCTCCAGGTTGGTGTTGAGGGCTGTTTCTTCTATATCGCTGCCGCGGGTGGCGCGTGCGGAGTTGATGTCGATGGATACCAGTGCCTCCGTGGGGTCGATGACAACCGAACCACCCGAGGGCAAATTGACTTCCCGGCCAAAGGCGGTCTCGATTTGAGATTCGATCTGGTAGCGATTGAACAGGGGGATTTCGTCCTGGTAAAGCTTGATGCGGTTTTGAAAATGCGGCATCACCTGTGTGACAAAGGCGCTGGCCTCCTTGTGGGCCTCATCGTTGTCAATCAGGACCTCACTGATATCCTGTCGCAGGTAGTCCCTGATGGCACGAATAATGACGTTGCTTTCCTGCAGAATCAGGAAGGGGGCTTTTCGTTGCTCGGAGGCGGACTGGATAGACTCCCATAGCTGGACCAGGTAGTCGAGGTCCCATTGCAGCTCTTCTCCGCTACGCCCGATGCCGGCGGTGCGAACAATGACGCCCATGCCGTCGGGAATGTTGAGTGAACTCAGCGCCTCGCGCAACTCGTTGCGTTCATCGCCCTCGATGCGGCGGGAGATGCCGCCGGCGCGGGGGTTGTTGGGCATCAATACCAGATAACGCCCGGCCAGGGAGATAAACGTGGTGAGAGCCGCGCCTTTATTACCGCGTTCTTCCTTGTCGACCTGGACGACTATTTCGGTGCCTTCCTTGACCAGTTCCTTGATCTTGAGGCGACCGCCACCCTCGCCAGGTTTTTTGACGAAGTACTCGCGGGAGATTTCTTTAAGCGGTAAAAAGCCGTGGCGGTCGGCGCCGAAATCGACGAAAGCCGCTTCGAGGCTGGGTTCGACGCGGGTTATCTTTGCCTTGTAAACATTGGCTTTTTTGGAGGCCCGGGTGCGGTTTTCGATGTCCAGGTCATACAGTTTCTGGCCATCGACCATGGCTACACGCAACTCTTCCGGTTGAGTTGCATTGATCAGCATTCTTTTCATATCGTTCTACATTCTCGTGGTGCGAATGCAGGTTCAAGCGGCGGTGCCGTTGACTCAATAGCCCACCACCCGTCGCCGCTGGCGACCAATGGTTTTAGCTCACCGGGTAAGTCAAGCTTACGCGGTGAGGGTGAGGCTATTGTCTTTCCTTGTTTACGTCGAGCCCCGTTCGCAGCTGCTAGCGGACGGCTCTACTTTGCAAGTAAGTATGCAAGATCAAGGGTGTCTTACCTGCTGCACGACCGGAAGCTCCTGAACCCCGGGCTGTTACGCGGGGCACGACTGTACCGGACAAGCAGTTAATCACGACCAACCGCAACTGAATCTGCGTCGCTGTTGTTAAATGACGCCTTGCTTGGCAGGCGCCTTCCAAAATTCTATCTGGCACTGTTCTCGCGCTGAGTGAAACCGAACACATAACACTAATGTGCCGGCGCGAAGCCTTTGTAGCATGCCGTACGGCCATAGTTTATCAGTGGCCACTGGCGCTCTGTGCCAGGGTGTCGCCGGGTTACTGCACTGGCCGGTTTCGTGACCGATTGCCATACACGCCCCGCCGACGCTCTGCAATATAACAGTAAACAATAAAAAATTCAAATACTTACCAAACTGTTATCATGGTGGCATGAGAAAGCATATTGTCGCCGATTTCAGCCGGGTCTCCAGTGTCGAGATCGACGGAGAGCGTTCGGGCCAACGGATCGACAACTATCTCCTGGGCTTGCTCAAGGGGGTGCCGCGCTCGCGTATCTACCGGATTATTCGCAAGGGCGAAATACGGGTAAACAAGAAGCGGGTACAGGCCCACTACAAATTGCAGGCGGGAGACTTGATAAGAGTGCCACCTATTCGGGTAGCCAATGTCGATGACTCAGGCCTGCATATCGGGCCCGGCCTGGAAAAAGTGCTACGTGGCGCGGTTCTCCACCAGGAGGAGGGCCTGCTGGTATTGAATAAGCCGGCCGGCCTGGCGGTACATGGGGGCAGCGGGCTCAACTATGGGTTGATCGAGGCGCTGCGGGAAATTCACTCTGATCCCGGGCTGGAATTGATCCATCGCCTGGATCGGGAAACCTCGGGTTGTCTACTCATTGCCCGCAAGCGCAGCGCGTTGCGCAGCTTGCATGCCGACCTTCGCGAGGGGCGGGTCGACAAATTCTATACCGCGCTGGCGGCGGGGCGATGGCCCGGCAAATTTGAAGAGATCAGGGCGCCGTTGTTGAAGAACCACCTCGCATCCGGTGAGCGTATGGTTGTGGTCCACAAGGAGGGTAAGATGTCCCATACCCGCTTTCGGGTGCTAAAGCGCTATCCGCAGGCGACACTGCTCGAGGCCAGCCCGGTCACCGGCCGCACCCACCAGATAAGAGTTCACGCACGGTTTGCCGGCTGTCCCCTGGCCGGGGACAGCAAGTACGGCAATGATGATGACAACCGGCAATTCAAAGCACTGGGGCTGCGTCGCCTGTTCCTGCACGCCAGCCGTCTCGGCTTTGTCTCGCCGGCCAGCAGTGAGGCGGTTGAGGTGATTGCCCCCCTGCCTCCTGAGTTGGAAAATGTATTAGAAAAACTCGATAGTTAGATCATACATATGATTATTATACTTGATTGGGACGGCACGCTCGTCGATTCCGCGGGCCAGATCGTGGCCACCATGCAGGCGGCGGCGCGAGATTGCGGGCTGCAGCCAAAATCCAGTGATGCGATTCGCCATATCATCGGTCTCGGTTTGCCAGAGGCGATCGAGGCGCTCTACCCCGGTTTGGAGGCTGCACGGGGCGCGCAATTGGTGGAGAGCTACTCCCGTATCTATCGGGGCTCTGGAATGGCGCCGGCAGACTTCTTCCACGGTGTGCCGGAAACCCTGGAGGCACTATTGGGGGAAGGTTACCTGCTGGCGGTGGCCACCGGCAAGAGTCGCCGCGGCCTGGATCGTGAGCTGGGCCTGCGCGAGCTCGGCAAAATGTTTCACGTGACGCGCTGTGCGGATGAAACAGTCTCAAAGCCCCACCCATTGATGTTGCAGGAGATACTGCAGTACGCGGGCAAATCGGCGCAGCAGGCGGTCATGGTGGGAGATACCGTATTTGATATGGAAATGGCGGATCGAGCCGGTATAAGGAAGGTGGCGGTCAGCTACGGCGCCCACCCGAAAGAGACTCTGCTCGAGACGCGGCCGGATTTGCTAGTTGACGATTTCTCAACCATTCTTGATTGGGTACGTGGACTCTAACCCCAGGGGTGAACGATTTGACGCAAGAGAGCAATGCTGCGCCGGGCAGCGACAAACAGTGGCAACTCCTCGAAAAAATACTGCTCCAATCGGTGCAGGAGCAGCGCCGGGCAAGGCGCTGGGGCATTGTGTTCAAGAGTCTTACCTTCGCCTACTTGTTTACCCTGTTGATGATGATGGCCCCGCTCTGGTCCTGGGGCGGTTGGGGCAGCGAGGATCATATCGCCGTAGTGCGAGTCTCCGGAGTGATCGCCGAGTCGGAGGCCGCCAGCGCCAGCGCCATCAACAGGGGCTTGCGCGAGGCCTTTGAAAGCGAGGCCAAGGCCATTGTGCTGGCGATCAACAGCCCGGGCGGCAGCCCGGTACAGGCGGATCAGGTGTTTCGTGAAGTCAAACGCCTGCGGGCCGGATCCGACAAGCCGGTTTACGCTGTGATCAGTGATATCGGCGCCTCCGGTGCATACTATATCGCCGCCGCGGCGGATGAAATCTATGCGGACAAGGCCAGCCTGGTGGGTTCAATCGGCGTTATCAGCGCGGGCTTCGGTTTCGTCGATGTCCTCGGCAAGATCGGTCTGGAGCGGCGGGTGTTTACCGCGGGATCCCACAAGGCCATGCTGGATGCCTTTTCCCCACTGAAGCCCGATGAGGAAGCCTTCTGGGAGGGTGTCCTGCAGCAAACCCACCAGGTGTTTGTCGACCGGGTCAAGGAGGGGCGCGGCGATCGCCTGTCCGACGATGAAGAGATATTCAGTGGCCTGATCTGGACCGGTGAGCAAGCA
>JAUXCW010000350.1 GCA_030618705.1 Gammaproteobacteria bacterium
TGGCGCAAGCGGCGCAAAGTCGCTTCCTGATTGAATCTGAATCCCTTGCCCGGCTGGTGAATGCAGAGGATCACGAGCAACTGCTGATGCTGTTGCGCGGTTTTCAGGATGAGGCCTTGCAGGATGCTGCCTGGACACGCGAGGAAATCGCGCGGTATCTGGATGGATCCAGGCCGGTGCCGGCCGGCCGGGGGAACAACGCCATGGTGACATCCTTGCTGGTGGATATGACGGCATGCCGCTTGCGCTGGGCCAGGGAAATGGAGGCGCGCCTTAACGAACCCGCCGCCCTGGATGATAGTGACGAGGCCCTGGAGCTCTACACACAAATTGATAGTCGCCTCGCTGAAATTGTCGAAGGCTGAGGTGCTGGCGGGAATGGCGCCGCGACACTACCAGTAAAAGTCCGGAATAAAGCCCTTCACCTTCTGGGATAGCATCGCCCGGGTTGTCACGGGGCCCGGAGTCAGGGGATGGCCCTCACAGTGGCGGACGATGTCATCGCTGAAGCCGCCCTTGAAACGGGGTATTTCGTGGAAGTCGTCCTCTTCTCCCATGTGGAAAAACATCTGGTCGCTTTCCGGTGGATAGACTTTGAGCTGCGCCTGGTTTTGCACGGCGAGCTCGCCATGCATAAAATCCTTGAAGCGCAGATAGACATCCTCGTAACTGTCGCCCTTCAGCGTCATCTCGCACTCGGTGGTAAATCGAAACGTCATTGTCGGCATGGCCCACCTCCCAGGGTGATCTCCCTTTTTTGACAAGGTCAATGTACCGTGTCCCCGCGGGTGGCTGCCAGTACAAGCGGTAGATTATTTTGTACTCACGGCTCGGTTGTTTATAGCGTAGGGATCTTAAGGTGTGGAAATACCGAACATCGGTGCTCAGCTGGCCTGCGGCCCTTGCTCGACCTCGCGCAAGCGCAGGTAGTCGCGCAATAGCTCCCGGCTGCGATCCGAGGGCGGGGTCTCCAGCAGGGCGGTAATGCTGTCTATGAGTTGGCTTACTACCAGCGGTGTGTGGGTCAGCGGACTGCTGTCGCCGGTTTTGTGGCGCAGATCGGCATGGTCCGACAGGGCGTGAAACATCAGGTCGACGGCAAGGGCCAGCCGTAACTCCAGTACGCTCGCGTCCAGGTGTTTCAGCCGTTGTTGCAGCAATTTTCCCAGGCGTTGCTCCCGGTTGTGCTTGGTGCCGGCTTCCACCGGGTGATAAAAACGCTGGGTATTGTTGAAAGCCAGCTGTGCGTTGATGCGTACATAAGCCTCACCGCCGTCGGCATCATTGAGCTTCTCTGCGACCGGCAGCACCAGGGCGCTGACCAGGTCGTCCAGGGAATAGGAATTGGAGGATTCGATACCGTCGAGTATTTCGAGGCGGTGTTCGTGGACCAGGGGCCCGTGCTTGTCAAAGATCGCCTGCAGCAGGTTCTGCTTGTTGCCGAAATGGTACTGCACGGCATTGCGGTTGCGCTGCTCACTGGCGTTGTTGATTTCCGCCAGCGATACCGAATCGATCCCGCGTTCGGCGAACAACTGCTCGGCGGCGGCGATAATTTTATCCCGGGTTGCCGCGGCGCGGCTCTGGCCGGGAGAGGGTGAGCTGGTAGAAGTCATTGTGCCACTATCCTCGAATGGAATAACCGCCATCGACCGCCAGTGCCTGCCCGGTGATGAAGCTCGCCGCCGGGCTCGACAGGAATAAAACCGCGCCGGCGATGTCCGCCGGTTGGCCCACCCGGCCCAGTGGTGTCCTCGCGATCATGGGCGCGCTCATCTCATCGATGGTCAACATGGCGGCGGTCATATTGCTTTCTATCAGGCCGGCAATAATCGCATTGGGGCGAATATTGTCCCCGGCCCAGGCGATGGCGAGGGTCTTGGTCAGTTGCACCAGGCCGGCTTTGGCGGCGCCGTAGCCGGGGACGAATTCGTTGCCGAACAGCGAGGTCAGCGAGCCCATGCCGATAATACTGCCGCCGCCGCTGATGCTGCTTTTTGCCAGTTTCGCCTTGCAGGCGTGGGCCATGCGATAGACGCTGCTCAAATTGATGCGCAGGGATTCTTCGAAGACCTCCGGTTGGTATTCGTCTTTGCCGCCGGGCAGCGAGGCCCCGGCATTGTTGATCAATATGTCCAGACTATCCAGTCCGGCAGCGACTTGTTCTATTTGTGCATTATCGGTGAGCTGTAATTGCCGGTAGTCAAATCCTGAAAGGTCCTTGTCGTAGTCGTCGGCGGTGGGGCGGGTGCCGGTGATGGTCACCGTCGCGCCGGATTCCCGGTAGGCGCTGGCGATACCGTAACCGATCCCGTTGGAGCCGCCGGTGACCAGCACTCGTTTGCCGCTATAGTCGAACACAATTTGATCCCACATGATTTCCCGCCTGTTTACTCTCAATGTCAGGCTTGCAAAATTAATACATTAGTATTAACTTCGCAATAGTTTGCGAGGACAAAAAATCAACGATGGTAAAGCCGCGCCGGGATTGTCGAGGTGCAATGTGCCTTGCCGGGGTCACAAGCAATAGGAATACTCTTATGTATCAGGTCAATATCCATGCGCCGGGGCAATTCGCTCTCGATGATGTTCCCGTACCCCAGCCTGGCCCGACCGATGTAGTGGTCGATGTCGCTGCCTGCGGTATCTGCGGCAGTGACCTGGGTTACGTCGCCGCGGGTGGTTTGATGGGCCCCTCGGACCAGCCGATGCCGCTCGGCCATGAATTGTCCGGCACCGTGGCATCGCTGGGTGAGGCGGTCGATGGCTTGACCCTGGGGCAGCGGGTGGTGGTCAATCCCATGGGGGCGGGTAACCTGATTGGCAACGGGGGTCCCGAGGGAGGCTTTGCGCCCCAGTTGCTGGTGCGCAATGCGGTACTGAATGAATCGCTGTTTACGCTACCGGATCACCTCAGCTTCGAGCTCGGCGCCCTGGTCGAGCCGCTGGCGGTCGCCACCCACGGGGTCAACCAGGCCATGCCGGGGCCGGATTCCAAAGTTCTGGTGCTGGGTGCCGGCCCGATAGGCCTGGCCACTGTCGCGGTGCTCAAATACCGTGGAGTGAAAAATATAGTGGCCATGGACTTGTCGGCCGAGCGGCTCGCACGAGCCACTGCCCTCGGTGCTGCCGCCGTGGTACAGGCGGACCAGGGCAGTTTGCCCGAGTTGGTCACCCCCCTGCAGGGAAGTGCCGAGGTATTCGGTATGCCGGCCCTGGATACCGATATCTACATCGAGGCCACCGGTGTCAGAAGCGTTGTCGAGGAGGTGCTGGCCAATATCAAGACCGGGGGCACGTTGGTTGTCGTCGGTTTGCACAAGCAGGATATCCCGGTAAGTTTCGCCAATATCCTGGCCCGGGAGATTACTATAAAGGGTGCGATGGCCTACCCCGACGAGTTTCCGCAGGTGATCGAGATGCTTGCCGGGGGAGGA